>CALYBE010000067.1 GCA_944393735.1 uncultured Clostridia bacterium | reverse complement strand
AATGCAGGTGTAGTTCAATGGTAGAACCTCAGCCTTCCAAGCTGATGACGTGGGTTCGATTCCCACTACCTGCTCCAGTAAAACAAACGATAAACGATAATCGTTTGTTTTTATTTTTATTGTGTACGAGAAATCAGCAAAATAAGATTTTGACATACATAATAAATAAGCGAAAGTTAGATTTTCTTACATGACTTTGTCATTTTGAAAATCTTAGTTCCGTTTTTAGTGAGAAAATCACTAATCCTTACCCATACAAAAAGTATGAGTTATAATCCAAAGGGAGGTGAAAAATAATGAACAAATACGAAAGTGTTATCATTATTAATCCAAATGTTGATGAAGCAGGTTTAAAAGCTTTAGAAGACAAATTCACAGGATTAATTAATGAAAATGGTAAAGTAGAAGAAGTTATAGACATGGGAAAAAGAAAATTAGCATATGAAATTCAAAAAAACAAAGAAGCATATTATGTAACATTTGAATATGAATCAAAACCAGAAGCTATAGCAGAACTAGAAAGAATTTTCAGAATCACAGATGAAATATTAAAATACATAACAATAAAAAAATAATAATTTAATTAGGTAATTATTTAGTTTAAAATAAGAAAAACGAGGGGCCGAATTAAAGTAGAAAGGTAAAAGGTAAAAATATGAACAAAGTAATTTTAATGGGTAGATTAACAAGAGACCCAGAAGTAAGATATACACAAACAAACAATACAGTTGTTGCAACATTCTCATTAGCAGTAAACAGAAGATTTGTAAGACAAGGTGAAGAAAGACAAGCAGACTTCATAAATATAGTAGCTTGGGGCAAACTAGGAGAATTTTGTAGCAAATACTTTAAGAAAGGTCAACAAGTAGCAATTATAGGAAGAATTCAAACAAGAACATGGGATGATGATAAAGGTCAAAAACACTATGTAACAGAAGTAGTTGCTGAAGAAGCATATTTTGCAGATAGTAAAAGAGAAGGAGACACATCATCAAATACTTCATTTGAAAATACATTTGGAAGTTCTATACCAGGAGGCTCAGATTTCGAAGTATCTTCAAGTGACGACTTACCATTTTAAGAGCAAGGAGGGAAATAGAAATGGCAGATAAAAACAAGAAAAAAAATAATAACAGAAATAAAGATTATGATGAAGATTTTAACCCTAAATTCAGAAAACAAAGAAAAAAAGTTTGTCCATTATGCAATGACAAAAATTTTGTACTAGATTACAAAAATTTAGATCAATTAAGAAAATTTGTAAATGATAAAGGAAAAATCTTACCAAGAAGAACTACAGGAGCATGTGCTGAACATCAAAGAGATATAACACTAGCAGTAAAAAGAGCTAGACATATTGCTATATTACCATATACAACAAAAGATTAGTAATATAGAATATAAATAATATATAAAATAATTCAAAATTTCGTAGATAGATAGAAATTTGACATTGTCCAATTTTTACTATTTACGAATTTTTTTATATTCTTAGGAAAATCATCATAGAAAAAGGTGAGCCTAATAAATGCACATAATTTTACTTGCACCAATGTTACAATCTAAAGAAAGGATGTAAATTTGAAGAAAAAAATAATTGAAGTAATACTAGTTACAATTGGAATAGTCTCTATATCATATCCAATTATAGCAAACCAAATAAACTCATACACCAAAACAGAAGCAATACTAGACTATCAAGAAAAAATTAGTAAATTAACAAAAGAGCAGAAGCAAGAAGTCATGCAAAAAGCACAAGAATACAATAATGAAATATCACAAGAATACAACAATGTGCTAAATATAGGAGAAGTAATAGCATATATCAGCATATCGAAAATTAATATATATCTGCCAATTTACCAAGGCACATCTGAAAAAGTCTTACAATCTGGAATAGGGCATATAGAAGGAACATCATTACCAATAGGAGGAAAAGGCTCACATTCAGTAATTGCAGGACATACTGGCTTAGTCAGAACCAAAATGTTTGATGATATTGATGAACTAGAAAAAGGAGATAAATTTTACATACATGTTTTAGACAATAAGCTCACATATGAAGTAGATGATATAAAAGTAGTAGAGCCAACTGCAACAAACGTAATAGAGAAAAATCCAAGTGAAGATTTTGTAACACTTATAACATGTACACCATACATGATAAACTCTCACAGATTACTAGTTAGAGGAAAAAGAGCAGAAGAGGAAAACATGGAAGAAAAAGCAGTAGAAGCCATGGCAAAAAATGATAAAACAGAAAAAGAAGTGAACACATCTTCTACACCAAATACAAATGGAGATATAAATTCTGAAAACCAACAAGCAAAATATATACAAACAAAACAATTAAAAAAAATGATAATTAGCATAATAATATTTATATTAATACTAATTATCGGAATTATGTGGGTTTTAAAAAATAATAAAACTTTATAAGAGCAGAAAAAAGCATTTAAATTATAACATATAAATTTAAATTTGTATATTTAAACACCTTTCTCATTAGCTCTAAGAGCCTTTTGCATTCTACGCTCAGCATCTTTTTTTGCAATATCTTGTCTTTTATCATACAACTTTTTGCCTTTTCCAAGACCAAGTTCAACTTTCACAAAACTACCCTTAAAGTACAAACTAATAGGAACAAGAGTATACCCATCTTGTTTAACTTTAACAAACAGTTTATTCAATTCTCTTTTATTTAACAATAATTTTCTATCACGTAGAGGATCTTTATTAAAAATATTACCCTGTTCATATGGACTTATATGCATAGAACAAATGTAACATTCTCCATCTTTAAAATTTGCATAACTATCTTTTAAATTAACCTTTCCGGCACGAATAGACTTTATTTCAGTTCCTGAAAGAACAATACCAGCCTCGTACTTATCTTCTATATTAAAATTATGATATGCAACTGGATTTTTTGCAATTAATTTTGTCTCCATAATAACCTCTTTCATATTTCATAAAATAAAAAAATTTAAATTTTTTCAGCATTTTTCAATTTCTATTTTAAGTTGAAAGCATGTATTTGTCAATACCCAAAAAATTGTAATTGCTGAAACTGTTGAAATTTTGAATAATTAATGTTAAAATGAAAATGAAATAATTAAGTAACAAGGAGGAAGGCGATGTCAAAACAAATAGACAAAATTAAAGAAACATACAAGAATAGCAAAAAGTCAAGCATAGTATGGTATTTTGTATTAAGAGCATTAGTAATAGTCACTATGGTTTTACAATTTCTAAAAGGAGATTATGCAAGCGTATTCTTATGCATATTAACATTATTTTTATTTTTAATACCATTTTGGATTAATGAAAAATTCAAAATAGAAATACCAAATCTATTAGAAATAATTATATATTTATTTATATTTTCAGCAGAAATATTAGGAGAAATACAAAACTTTTATGGAATATTCAAATATTGGGACACTATTTTACATACATTAAATGGCTTCTTATGTGCAGCAATAGGTTTCTCACTAATAGATATATTAAATAATGCGGATAAAATTCATATCAAATTATCATCAGTATTTGTAGCACTAGTAGCATTTTGCTTTTCAATGACAATAGGCGTTTTATGGGAATTCTTCGAATTTGGTGCAGACCAGATTTTAAAAACTGATATGCAAAAAGACAGAATTGTCAAAACAATATCAAGTGTTGCATTAAACCCAAAAGAAGAAAATAAGCCAATAATAATAGATAATATAGACAAAACAGTAATTTATAATACTAAAGATGGAAAACAAGAAGAAACTGTAATTGATGGTGGGTATCTAGATATAGGAATAAAAGACACAATGAAAGACTTGCTAGTAAACTTTATTGGTGCTGTTGTATTTTCAACACTAGGATATTTCTATATACATAATAGAGATAAGTATAAATTTGCAGAAAACTTTATACCAGTTAAAAAGACTTAAAAAAGTAAAAACTTATTATAAATATTTTTGATTTTAAGGTTCCAAAATGGAACCTTAAAACTTTTTTAAAGAATAATACAAATAAGTCCGCCACTACCCTCATTAACAATACGCTCCAAAGTCTCTTGAAGTTTCATTTGAGCCTCTTCTGGCATTTTAGCAAGCTTAGTTTGAAGCCCCTCATTAACAAGCTCATTCAAGCTCTTTCCAAAAATATTAGAACTCCAGATACTTGTAGGGTCATTTTCAAAGCCAGAAAGAAGATAATTCACCAACTCTTCAGACTGTTTTTCAGAGCCAACAATAGGAGAAACCTCAGTCTCAATATTAGCACGAATCATATGAATTGAAGGAGCAGTAGCACGAAGTTTAACACCAAAGCGAGAACCCTGTTTAACTAATTCAGGTTCTTCAAGAACAAGTTCATCAATAGAAGGAGTAACAATACCATAACCTTTAGTCTTAACCTCTTCTAAAGCATAAGCAATCTTATCATATTTCTTTTTAGTACTAGCCAAATCACTCATAATAGAGAACAAATCCCCCTCATTAGTAATTTCCATACCAGTCATTTCAGAAAGCACATTATAAAACAATTCATCTTTCAGCTGAATAGAAATACAAACCTTTCCAGTGCCAAGCATAATATTATCAATAATGGTATTTGAAATAATATCAGTACTACTAATTGTAGAAACGCAATTAGAAACATCCTTTAAAGCTGAAACCTCAGTAAATGCATTTTTAATCTGCTCAAACAATTTAGACTTAAGAGGGTTAGAAAAATCCAAGCTATCAACCCATTTTGGAAAACTAATTCTAATCTCATCAACAGGAAACTCATAAAGCAAATTAGCAAACATAGAATTAATATCCTCTGTAGTCAATTCTTCACAATTAATCGGCATAACTTTAGTATTATATTTATCAGAAAGCTGAACAGCCAATTCTCGTGTCTCAGGAGAAGATGGATTAGCAGAATTTAGCAAAATTATGAAAGGCTTATTCAGAGCACGAAGTTCACTAACAACACGTTCTTCTGCAGATACATAATCATCACGAGGAATATCAGTAACAGAACCATCAGTAGTAATTAAAATACCAATAGTAGAATGTTCCTCAATAACTTTTTTAGTACCAATTTCAGCAGCAGTCTCAAAAGGAATCTCTTCTTCAGACCAAGGAGTCTTAACCATTCTTGGCATATCATCTTCTAAATAGCCGATTGCATTATCAACTAAATAACCAACACAATCAACTAAGCGAGTTTTCAATTTCAAATTTTTATCTATAGTAATTTCCACAGCCTCATTAGGCACGAACTTAGGCTCAGTAGTCATAATAGTACGACCACCAGCACTTTGAGGGAGTTCATCTTTAGCCCTTTCCTTTTTATATTCATTATCGATATTCGGAATTACAAGCAAATCCATAAACTTCTTAATAAAAGTAGATTTTCCCGTTCTTACAGGACCAACAACCCCAATATAAATATCACCGTCAGTTCGTTTGGCTATATCTTGATATAAGCCTACATTTTCCATTTATAATACCTCCTTATAAAAATGCGCAAAATGCAATTTTAATTTAGTTTTAAAATTGCACAATGTGCAATTTTGATTGTAACCCTTATAATGGTTTGCAATCGCCACAGGCGATAAGCTCAAGCCTTTATTTAAGACAAACTAAACTTTTACTAATATATATGGATTAATTCTTAAGAATATGACAAGTAGTTGCAAAAAAAAAATAAATGTGATACAATAGCGATTGATACAATAGCGTCTTTGAATGCATATAATATAGAAGAAAATTAGCAAGAAGGAGAAAAGATTATGGATAGAAAGCAAGAGACAATAGACCTTTTGAAAAAATATAATCAAGAACATATTTTAAAATTATTTGAAAAATTAGATGAAGAAAAACAAAACAAATTAATAGAACAAATACAAAGACTAAATTTAGACCAAATAACGGAATTATATAATGATACAAAGAAAACCATAGAATTTAAAGAAAGCAAAATAGAACCTTTAAAATATTTAGATAAAGCCAAACTTACAGATGAGCAAAAAAACACCTTTGATAAACTAGGAGAAGAAACAATAAAAAGCGGAAAATATGCTGTAGTTACAATGGCAGGAGGACAAGGAACAAGATTAGGTCATACAGGTCCTAAAGGAACTTTTAAATTAGACGTATATGGAAAAGGAAAATACCTTTTTGAAATATTAACAGAAAACTTAAAAGAAGCAAATAAAAAATATGGAGTCACAATTCCATGGTACATAATGACAAGTAAAGAAAACAATGAAGAAACAGTAAAATTTTTAAAAAAGCACCACTATTTTGGATATAATCCTAAATATGTAACAATATTCACACAAGGAGAATTACCATTATTAGACGACCAAGGCCAATTGCTAATGGGAAAAGACTTTAAAATAAAAGAAGCATCAGACGGAAATGGTGGTACATATTCATCTTTAAGAAAAAGCGGATGTTTAGCAAACATGAAAGAAAAAGGAATAGAATGGGTATTTATAGGTGGTGTAGACAATGTATTACTAAAAATGGCAGATGTAACGTTACTTGGAATGGCAATTTCAAAAAATGTGCAAATAGCATCAAAATCAATTGTAAAAGCAAACCCATATGAAAAAGTTGGTGTATTCGGAAAAATGAATGGTCATCCAAAAGTAATAGAATATAGTGAGTTACCTGAAAAAATGGCAAAAGAAGTAGATGACAACGGAGAACTAAAATATGGAGAAGCACATATAATGTGTAACTTATACACAATTGATGCAATTGAAAAAATAAGTAATAAAAGTCTAAAATACCATGTAGCATACAAAAAAAATTCTTATATAGATGATAATGGAAAAGAAGTAATTCCAGAAGAACCAAACTCTTACAAATTCGAATCATTCATTTTTGATGCATTTGAATTTTTTGATGATATTGCAATCCTTCGTGGAAAAAGAGAAGACGATTTCGCACCAGTAAAAAATAGTGAAGGTGTAGATAGTCCAAAAACAGCAAAAGAGTTATACGAAAAATACTGGAATAGACAATACAATAAAAACAAATAAAATAAGAAAAAATTATATTAAACATTAGCATAATATATTAAAAGTAAAAATTCATATTTAAGGATATACTTAATTAAAAGTTAAAAATTTACAAAGTATATAGAAAGGAGAAAAATGTTAGCTAAAAAGCTAACATTTATTAAAATAATGAAAGAATGTGAAGTCCAAAATTTATACAATTTAGAAGAAACAATTGCAAAAGATTTATTAATTAAATGCAAATATCCATGGGAAGCCCTACCAAAAATAGAAGAATTCATCATTCAACTAGGAAAAAAATTAGACCCTGAAATATACGAAGAAAAAGGAGAAAACATTTGGATTGCAAAATCAGCAAAAATAATGGAATCAGCATATATACAAGGTCCAACAATAATTGGAGAAAATGCAGAAATAAGACATTGTGCATTTATTAGAGGAAAAGCAATTGTAGGAAATGGAGCCGTTGTAGGAAATTCAACAGAATTAAAAAATGCAATATTATTCAACAAAGTGCAAGTACCACATTATAATTATGTAGGAGACTCAATACTAGGTTACAAAGCACATATGGGAGCAGGCTCAATAGCTGCAAACCTAAAATCAGACAAAAAACCAGTAACAGTAAAAAATGGAAAAGAAACAATTGAAACAGGACTAAAAAAATTCGGAGCAATGCTAGGAGACAATGTAGAAATAGGCTGTGGAAGTGTTTTAAGCCCAGGAACTGTTATAGGTAGAAATACAAATGTTTATTCACTATCTCTAGTAAGAGGAGTAATACCTGAAAATAGTATTTATAAAAAACAAAATGAGATTGTAGAAAAAGAAAATAGACCTGAATAAATTTTTTTGAATTTGATAATAAAAAATAGCATTTATTACTTGAAAAATATTGAATAAAACAACGCATAAAACAATAAAAGCGAATTAAGAAAATTCTTGCGAATAAATCGTTTGAAAATCTTAATTCGTTTTTATATTTATATAATTGCACTACATTTGTTGATTTCCAGGTATAAAGTAATCTACCACACCATAAATTAAAGCACCAATTATTGCAGCCATCCAAGAAATTGAATATCCAGTAACAAAGAATTGAGTGAGATATAGTGTTATAGCAGCTAAAGCGAAACCAACAAATCCTTTACCAAAAGGACTTGCATGAAGACCTGTAATTTTAACAATCAAGTAATCCATTATAGTTAAAACAATTGCAGCAATAGCTAAAGTCCAAATATTATTAATAGAAAAACCAGGTGTAAAAAAAGCAGTAATTGCTAAAACAATAGCAGCTGTAATCAGTCTACCAACAATTTGCCAAACTGTAGATGTACCACTTGAAGAATTAGTATTACTTTGAGTATTTGACATATCAAAACCTCCTTAACTAAGTTTTTAAGTTATTTTATTGAACTAATTTGTAAAAACAAAAAGATTCAGCAATTTCAACTATAAGTAAATTTGAACATAAGAAAATTTTGTCAAAACAAATTAATTCTTTTTTTTCAAGGTTATATGATTATTATTTGCAACAAAAAATTAATTATTCAAAAATCGTATAAATAACATAAAATTGAAGACAATAAGATTAAAATTTTGAAGAAGTGAAAACATATTTTATTAAATATGGAAAGAAGTTTCACTAAGAAGAATAATGTGAAATAAGAAGGAAAAGTTTAATAAAACGGAAAAATGCAATAAAGATAAAAAGTTCAATATAAACAAAATTTATTTTGTAAGAGGAGGTTGTGGAGAGAAAATGTTAATAACTTTTTTTAGAGCAATAGTGTTATACATACTTGTATTAATAGTAATGAGACTTATGGGAAAACGTGAAATAGGTCAACTACAACCATTTGAGCTAGCAATATCAATAATGATTGCAGACTTAGCAACAATACCAATGGCAGAAACTGGAGTTCCAATTTCAAATGGAATAACAGCAATGCTAGGACTACTTGTAATGCATTTAGTCATATCAATGATAAACTTGAAAAGCACAAAAGGCAGAGAAATAATATGTGGAAAACCATCAATATTAATATTCAGAGGAAAAATAGATCAAAAAGTATTAAAAAAAGAAAGATTTACAATAAATGAACTCGAAGAAAGGCTGAGAGACAAT
>CALYBE010000066.1 GCA_944393735.1 uncultured Clostridia bacterium | reverse complement strand
GAACCGTCGACCTCTAGCGTGACAGGCTAGCGTTCTAACCAACTGAACTACCAGGCCGTAAAACATGGTGGTCGCTATAGGGCTCGAACCTATGACCCTCTGCTTGTAAGGCAGATGCTCTCCCAGCTGAGCTAAGCGACCATGTCTTTCGACAATGACTAGTATACTATGTTTTATAATAATTGTCAATAGTTTTTTGAAAATTTTTCATTTTTTTAAAAATTTTTTCTATCTAACATTGATAAATTCAATATTTTTAGTTAAATAAATTTCTATATTTTTTTATATTATAAATCATAAGTACTTTTTTACAATATAAAACGACACTTTTTAAAGTGAACCCAGATTATTAAACAAAATAAATTTAATAATGCGGGCTCACTTCATATATTTTGTGGTATTAATTTATAGTTGTACTTGTTGCTCCAGTTCCTACAACATTTTCTTGTAGAGATCTCCATGTGTTGCAACCAATTATACCATCAACAGTTAGTCCCCTTGAGGTTTGATAGCTTCTGACTGCGTTATATGTCTGTGTTCCGAAGACTCCATCTAATCCACCAGTTCTAAATCCTAATGTATTTAAATCATCTTGTGCTATACATACATAATTTCCTCTTGAGCCTTGCCTTATTATGGGGTATCCACCAGTTGAACATGCTGGTGTTCCAAATCTTCGGTCAAAATGGACCCATGTTGGAGATAATGAAACAGGTTCTACATATGTCCAAACTCCTGAATTTTGTGCACTATTTCTTAGGACTGCTCTTTGTGCATTTGTTAGTGTTTGACCAACATCAAATGCAGTTCCTGCATAGTGTTGACTTTGGTTTCCATGTCCTCCTTCATATGGTCTTTTGAATGCAAAGCCCACATAAATTGGCCTACCGTATATATATCTTTGGCTATTCCATGCTTGCATAGTTCTTTTGTCAGTCCACAATATGTTACTTTTGCTTGAGCCTCTAAATTCTGTGACTCTTAATGTTCGATTAGTGTTATAAGGCATTGAATCTGTTTCATTTCTATAATATGTTTCCATTCTATTTGTGTCTTGATTATACACTAATATTTTTGCCATAATGTGCTCCTTTCTATATCTGTTCGTGCTGAACCCTTTTTCTTGTACAGAACTTTTCATTTCTATAGCTTGAAAATTCCTACAATATAAAAATCCTAATTCTGTCATTTATATATTTTATGACAAAATTAGGATTTTGCTATTTTTTAATTTCATGTATTTTTTCCATGATTGTTCTATTTTGCACATTTTGGTGCTGGGTTTGTGATTTTACAAATTTTTTACATCTTTTAAAATGCACCAAGTACCATTGCTTTCTGGCAAACATTTAAATGTCATTTCTTCCTTTGTAATTGGATGTTGAATTGTAAGTTCATAAGCCCACAAAGCTATTTGTTTTCCTTTTCCTCTTGTACCATATTTTTGGTCGCCAAATATGCTGTGACCACTATTGGCAAGTTGTACTCTTATTTGATGATGTCTTCCTGTATGAAGATTTACTTTTGCTAAAGATAAGTTTTTTACCTCATTATAGGCTAAAACTTCATAGTCTAATTTGGCTAGTTTAGCGTTTTTCTTATCTTTATCTACTACTTTGCTTATGTTGTTTCTTTCATCTTTATATAAATAATCTTCTAATACCCCTGTCTGTTTTTCAAACTTTCCATCTACAACAGCTAAATACTTTTTCTTGAATATTTTCTCCCTTACTTGGTCACTTAGTCTTGAAGCTGATTTTGAAGTTTTGGCAAATACCATTACTCCTCCTACAGGTCTATCTAGTCTATGTACTAGCCCTAAATATACATTTCCTGGTTTGTTATATTTTTCTTTTATATATTTTTTAATAAGTGTTAACATGTCAATATCTTCTGTTTTATCTGCTTGTGATGGTATATTGGGTTGTTTTTTTACAACTATTATGTGATTGTCTTCATATATTACTTCTAATTCATATTGCTTATTTTTTTCATTTATTATTTCTAATTTATTTTGCTTATCTTTTTCATTTATTTCTTCCAATTTATTGGGCTCAGATTTTTCATTGTTATTCATTTTTAATCTCTTTCCTTCCTTAAGGCCACAAAACCTAATTGGAAAAGAATTAAATTTGGTTTTTTCAGCCTTTATTCCTTTTTATTTGGAAGTTCCTTTATTACATACTTGTTCAAAAACTTTATCTTGGTCTTTAGATTTTTCAATGATATTTAATATTTTTTCTTCTTCAACTGATGCAAAGTCTTCTTTATTAATAACTATGTCTTTGCTTATATTTTTAAGTTGTAAAATAGGTAAATCTAGTTTTAAGTCTTCAATTACATTATCTATTTTATTACTATATGACATTACATAAATTTTTTGTCTTGCTACACAAGATAATACCATAGCATGGAATCTAGCACATATCATATATTCCATCTTACCATATGTTTCTAAAAATTTATCTACATTTCCATCATATTTTACACCTACAATTTTAGGATTATGATTGAATTCTTCTAAAAGTCTATCTACTGTTACTTCATCTTTTTCATGTTCACAAAATGAATATAGATATACTGTGTTACCATTTTCTATATATTGTTTTATATTATTAACTAGACAATTATAGTAATCATCTTTTACTTTTTCTAGTTTTTTTCTAATATCTAAATTTATTACTGAAATGCCGATACTATTTGGAATTTTGCTTGTATTAGGCATTTTATAACTAAAAGCAAAATCAGGTGCATATCTAACACTTTTTATATCTTTAAATAAATTGTATGAATATTTGTCTCTAAAACATATATCTGTACAGGTTTTAAAATTTTCTCTTGATAAGTCAAAATATTCTTGAGTTTGATATGGTCCGTAATTAGAACTTATATAGCAAAATGGTATGTTTTTTTTCTTACATCTTTTTACAAAATCATAAAATTTAGGTGACAAGTTGTATACTTTTCCACCTTCCATGAATATAGAACCACCTATGTATACATATGCATCATATTCTTCTACTTTCATTTTATTAAGTTCTTCATCTGTGTCATCTCCATTAAGTACATGTAAGTTTTCATATTTGTCCAATTCTTTTAGAAATTCATAATTATTTACTTTCATAAAAAAATCTACTTTTTTATATTTATCTAGTAACATTTTTACAAAAAGGTCATCACCAAAATTTTTTCTTGCATATGCCATTATAAAAACTTTCATTATATATTACCTCCTCTTATCAGTTAATTTTTTTGATACTTGTGAATTTGCATTTTCATTGCACCAATCTATTAACTTTTTAAAGTCAGTATCTTTAATGTTATTGTTTTCTACAAAATATGATGTTGTTAGTAATATTTGTTTTTCTAGCCATTCTTCTGGTTCTTTTAATAAACCTCTTATTTTTATTTCTTCATAAATTTTCTTTTTTTCAATTAAATTTTCAATTATAAAGTCAACTTTTAAATTGAATGAAATGTTTTTTGAATGTACTCTATATATGCCAGATATGCAATCTAAAATATATGCATTTCCCGCAAGTAATGCTCTTAAATAAATAGTTGAATCATTTACCATTTCTACATCTTTAAAATTTGCTTCTTCTAAGCTTTTTTTTCTAAATACACTAGTAAATGTAGAGTTGCTTTTCATATATTCAGTCTGAAAGTGTTTCAAATAATCAGAATTATTTATTTCTCCACTAATATTCATTATACTTTTTTCTTGTTTATTTTCATTTATATATTCAATAATAGAATTAGAAGATATAAAACTTATATCTTCTTTTTCTTTTAATATTTTTATTGCATTTTCAAAAAAACTATTATTGGTATAGTAATCATCATCATCCATAAAAATTACATATTCACCATTCATTTTTTGATAGCCTGATTTTCTACTAAATCCCGCTCCTGAATTCTTGGCATTTTTATAAAAACTTATTAATGGATTTTTACCATACTTTTCTTTTATGATTTCTTCTGTGCCATCTGTAGATCCATCATCTACCACTATAATCTCTAAGTTCTTATATGTTTGTTTTAAAACTGAATCTATAGCTTGACATAAAAAATCTTTTCTATTATAAGATGGTATTATTATACTAATTAAATCTTTCATTACTACACCTCATAATTTTTAAATTTTTCCTTTTAATTGGTTCCAAATTTCGTTTGTTCTTTTATAATCATTATAATGTTTTTCAACATTTCTATCATATTTTTCTAGTTCTTCTAATAATGTTGTAAAGCAATTGTCATTGAAAATAGTGTTTAATTTTGGTACTATAATTTGTAGTTTTTCAACCATATCATCTATTTCACTTCTATATTTTTCTTTGTCTTTTATATATAATAATAATGGTTTATATTTTATCCATCCTATTGCAGCTTTTAAGAATCTGCTTTTTATACGTTCTTCTTTTATATTAATTTTTCTTAAACATTTTGGATATACTCCTGACATTATTTCAGTGTATTTTAAGAATCCATCATGAAAATGATATACAGGAATTCTGAATATTTTTGAATCTCCTAATAATGTTGAGAAAAATGTGTCTTCTCCTCTTGCTAATGGTGGATTATAAAATGCTGGAATCTTGTCTCTATTATTCAAGTTCAAGCATAATGTTGAACCTGCTACCCATTTTCCTATTCCATCTGATTTTATTTCATATGCTCCATTTCCATTTGCTATTTCTTTATTTGCATATGTTACCCCATTATTGTTTTTCATTTTTTCTCTGATTGATTCCCAAGATATTATGTCATTACTTATTACTTCTATAAATTCTTTTAAATCTTCTTCAGTGAATTTTTCATTAAAATCAATATATGGAATTGGTGAAATATAACCACAATGATATCCTATTGTAACATCTGCTTTTTCTTTTTTCATAAATTCCATATGTTTTAATATGTTATCTTGTTTAAGCCATACGTTTCTTCCATTATCTTTTAATACTGCTACTGGGTATTCATCATCATCCCAAAATAAAAGATAATCCATTTTGTTTTTTATTGCATAATACATTACTGTATTTCTACCTTTTGCATGTCCATGTCCTAAAAAGAATTCCATATCTTCTAAATTCATATTATTTCTGACAGCTAATTTTTTTATTTCTTCTTTTATGTCTTCTGGTGTAATATATTTAATTTTAATATTTCTGTATACTTCTGGCTCAATATTGTAAAATTCTTCTCTTGGTGTTTGTTGATATACAGTATCGAACAAAACAAAAATTGTTATTTTTACTTTTTCATCATATCTTTGAATTTGTTCTAACATATCTTTATAGTAACTATTGATTATTCTGCATACATTTGAACGTCCTGTTACAAATCCTATTCCAAAGTTTATTTCTTTCTCTTCCATATTATACCTTCCTATCTCAAACTTGTATCATTATACCATAGTTTGGCTGTTTTGTAAATAGTTATAATTAATCTTCGTCAACATAATTTGTACTTTTTTTATCATGAAAATTAAATTGAAATTATATTTTTATACAAAGAGAGCCAAGTATTGTATATTCAATATACAATCTTGGCTACCAACTTGTTACATATTTTTCTCAACTAGTGGCAAAATTTGTTTCTTCCTTGAAACAACACCAAGCATAACGGCTATATTATCTTTTATTTCATATGTCTTTGATATCGCATCTGTTCTATCTCCTAAAACGATTGCCACTGAATTACTATTTATAATATCTGTAATAACAAACACAAATAAACTTAATCCATTTGCCAAGATTTCTTTATTTATTTCAGTTTCTAATTTTTCTTTTCTTTTTAATACATCTGGAATACTTACTGTATTTACCTGTGCTATAACATATTTAATATCTCCATTTTCCATTTTTTTTGCATCTAGATGAATTAGCTCATCTTCTGTATATTTGTCTAAGTCTGTTCCCGCTTTTAGCATTTCTAGTCCATAAGATTCAATATCTATTTTTGCAATTTTAGCAAGTTCTGAAACTGCTTTTTTGTCTTTTTCTGTTGTTGTTGGTGATTTTAGTAATAATGTATCTGATATTATTGCACTTAACATTAATCCTGCTATCTTTGGCTCTATTTTTATATTATTTATTGTATATAATTCAAATAATATTGTTGCAGTACATCCTACTGGTTGTGCATAGTAAAATAGTGGTTCTGATGTCTGAAAGTTGTTTATTCTGTGATGGTCTACTACTGTGTCTATTTTTGCTTTTTCTATTCCTTCTACTGTTTGTGTAAATTCATTATGATCTACTAATATAACAGTTTGTCCTTCTTCTACTTTTTCTATATATTTTGGTGCTTCTATTTTAAAGTAATCCAAAATATATTTTGTTTCTTCATTAATTTCTCCTAGTCTACAAGGAATTATTTCTTTTCCTCTTAATTTTGTTTGTAAATCTGCCATAACTAAACTTGAACAGATTGAGTCTGTATCAGGATTCTTGTGTCCAAATACTAAAATTTTGTTTTCCATTTTTAATTACTCCTTTTCTTTTTTGATTTTTCTCTTATTTTTTCTAGCTCTTCTTTGCTAAAGTTATATATTTTATTGCAGAATTGACATCTTATTTCGGCTTTCTGATCTTCTTCAATCAATTGTGAAAGTTGCTTTTCACCTAATGTTGATAATCCTTCTGCGAATTTTTCTTTGTTACAACCACATTCATATACAGGTTCTATTGAAGCATCTATTACTTTTACATCTTTATCGCCTGTTATTTTTTGAGCTATTTCTTTTAAACTTAGCTTTTCATCTAACATTTTTGATATTGCTCCTACTTTGAATATTGATTGTTCTATTGTTGATATTTCTTCCTCTGTTGCATCTGGCATTGGAGATATTATATATCCACCTGAAGAGCGGACACCATTTTTATCTACTAATACTCCTAATGCAACTGCTGTTTGCTTTTGTTCAGATGTTTGAAAATAATTTGCAAAATCTTCTGCTATTTCTCCAGATACTAATGGACTTATTCCAATATAAGGTTCTTTTAATCCAATGTCTTTTATTACATTTATAAAACCTTTATTTCCTACAGCCCCACCAACATCTAGTTTACCAAATTCATTTAATGGCAATTCTACTCTTGGATTTGCTATACATGCTTTTACATGTGGATAGTTGTCTGATACAGCAACTATTTTTCCTATTTCTCCATTTCCTTTTATTTGTATTGTTAGTTTATCTGTTTTGCTTTTCATTTCTGACCCCATTAATGCTGTTATTGTTAATACCCTTCCTAATGCTGCTGTTGTTAATGGGCTTAAATCATGTATTTTTCTTGCTCTTTCTACTAAATTTGTTGTTGAAGCACAGATTACTGATATTTTTCCATTGTATGCTAAAAATTTTATGATTTGGTCTTTCATTTTCTATAAGTCCTTTCATTTTGTTTGTTTTGTTAATTTGGTTGTTAGAGTTTGTCTATAAAGTTTTTGTTCTCTAATTTTTGATGTATTTATTTTTTATCATCGAGCAACTTTTTATTAGTATTTTTTTCTTTTATAAAATTTCTATATCCAATTGCTACTGATGCAATTATCATTAATAAAAATGACAATGCTTTCCATATACCACTATCAAATAGTATTATTGCAAACATTCCAAGTGATGCACTTAGACCATATAATATTAGTACTGCTTGTTTTTGTGTAAATCCTTTTTCAACCAATCTATGATGTAAATGTCCTTTATCTGGTTTAAATACTGCTTTAATTGATTTTCCTTTTGCTATTCTTCTTACTATTGCAAATATGACATCAAATATTGGTAAACCTAAAACTATTACTGGTAATACTATTACTGCAGCAGTATAAGTTTTTGCGACCCCTAATATTGATACTACTGCTAACATGAATCCTAAAAAATTTGAACCAGCATCTCCTATAAATGTTTTTGCAGGTGAAAAATTATATGGTAAAAATCCTACTAATGCTCCACTCATTGCTGTAACAATTACTGTAGCAATCATTGGTGAGTCATTCATTACAAATATTATTAATAATGATATACATGATATTAATGATATTCCAGATGATAGTCCATCTAATCCATCAATTAAATTTATAGCATTGGTTACTCCTACAATCCACAATATAGTAACAACTGTGGATATTTCATTATTTAATCCTACCATGTATAAAAATGGGATGTCTAAATGTTCTATTTGTATTCCAAATGCTACTACTACTATTGCTGCAATGGTTTGTCCTATTAATTCTTGCCATGCCTTTAATGTTTTAATATCATCTATTATTCCTGTTATTGCAATTACTATTATTCCTAATAATATACCTACTAATTTTTTACCATATTCTTGATCCGAAAATAAGTCTAAGCTTCCTTCTATGCTCATTACTATTATTAGATATAATATCGAAACAAGAAATCCTAATATTACCGCTGGTCCTCCAAATTTTGGCATTTTTTTAGTATGCATTCTTCTTTTATCTTTTGGTATGTCTACAGCCCCTATTTTATTAGCTATTTTTATAGTGTACGGAGTTGCCATGAATGATACTATAAATGCTAATATAAAGGCTATTGCTATATTTCCCCACATTTATGTATCCTCCGCTATTTCATATTTTCTTTTTCTATTTCTTTTATCATGTCTAGTCTTTCTTTGTACCTGCCACCTTTAAATTCTGTTCCTAACCAGTTTCTAATTATGCATATTGCTTGATTAACTGTTAAATAATCTCCTCCTAATGTTATAACATTTATATCATCATCTGCTTTTGCAAATTTTGCTTCTTCTTCTTCATGTATGTTTGCTGCTCTTATCCCTTTGAATTTGTTTGCTACTACAGCCATTCCTGCTCCTGACCTACATAACAGTATTCCTCTATCACATTCTTTGTTTACAATTTTTCTGGCTACTTTTTCTGCATATATTGGATAATCTGTTCTTTCTTCTGAATTTGTTCCACAATCTTCATATCCGATTCCTTTTTCATCTAGATATCTTTTTATTTCTTCTTTTAATTTATATCCTCCATGGTCACTACCTATTGCTATCATACTAAACACTCACCTTTCTTTGTAGATACTTATTTTTCTTACATTCCATAACAATATATCACATTATTTTTTAAAGTGCAAGATTTTTCTGTTTGTATCAGTTGTTAATATGTAGATAATTTTTTTTGTTTTGCTCTTGTCAAATCAATTTTTCTATGCTATAATCCCATCTTTGACAGTTAAAAGGCACAAATGCTGATATATCAACATTTGTGCCTAGTTAAAAATGCGTACAT
>CALYBE010000065.1 GCA_944393735.1 uncultured Clostridia bacterium | reverse complement strand
CCAAGGCCTTGCATTGCTGTAGGAAATTTGTTGTATTTTTTTAATAAATTTTCTACCTCAGCAATTAAACCTTTTTTTATCATTATTTCTACTCTTTTATTTATTCTTTCATATAATTTTTCCCTTTCCATATTTATTGCAAATACTTTGTAGTCATATTTCACACCATTTTTTCTTGATTCTTTTTCTTGCTCTGTTTTTGTTTTTCCTGTAGCATGATATATTTCAAGTACTCTTAAAATTCTTTTTTGGTCATTTGGGCTTATTTTTTCCATAGCTTGTGGATCTATTTTTTTTGCCTTTTCATATAATTTTTCTAATCCTTGTTTGTTTACAAGTTCTTCTAATTCTTTTCTATATTCTTCATCTAATTCAAAACTTGGGTATTCTATTCCATAAATTAAACTGTCTATATATAATCCTGTTCCACCCACAACTATTGGAGTTTTTCCTTTTGCTAATATTTCGTCTATTGCTTTTTCTGCATCATTTTTAAATTCTGCTACACTATATCTTTGGTTAGGCTCTACAAAATCTAATAGATAGTGTTTTATTCCTTGCATTTCCTTTACTGTAGGTTTTGCAGTTCCAATGTCCATGTTTTTGTATATTTGCATGGAATCACTTGAAATAATTTCTCCATTTATTCTTTTTGCTAATTCTATTGATAGTGAAGTTTTTCCAGATGCTGTTGGTCCACATATGACTACTACCTTTGGTTTTTCCATGCATTTTCCTTCTTTCTATTTGTAACCAATATAATTATTCATTGTTTGTAATTTGTTTATATTAATAATTCCTACTTTCTTGCAAATTTTCTTTCTATATCATATTTTGACATCTTTATTGCTACAGATTTTTCAAATGGACATGTGAATGGGTCTTGCAATGTTAATAAATTATCAATTAAACTTTCTAATTCTTCTTGTGTTGATTCTAAATCTAGTTTTGAAGCTACTTTACATGCAAGTGTCCAAATGAATTTTTCTTCAACTTCTTTTTTTGCAGTTCTTGCTACTGAATTTATTTCATCTAAAATTTCTAGAAATAGATCTCTTGTTTCCATATCTAGACACATTCCTGGTACACCTGTTAATTTAATTGTATTTTCTCCAAATTCTTCTAGTGTGAAACCTGCTTTTTTAAACATTTGTATATTGTCTCGTGCTATTTCCATTTGTTTACGTGAAAGAGTTATTATATCTGGCAATAGCAATAATTGTGAATCTTTAATTGAATTGCTATAATAGTTTTGTTTTATTTTTTCGTATAATAATTTTTCACGTGCTGCATTTTGGTCTATTATGTACATTTCTTTTTCTATTTCTAATATTATATATTCATTAAATGCTTTTCCAATAATTTTATATGTTGGCATTTGGTATTCTGATAAGCCTTCAAATACTGATACATTTTCAGCTGTTGCTATATCATCAAGTGTACTTACTGGCTTTTCTTCATGTGCTTCTTCTTTTATTGGTTTGGTTCCAAACATTTTTAGGTACATTTCTTCAAATTCTGGTGTATATTCTGAATTTGATTTTTTACTTGAATATTGTGGCTGTTCATTGTATTGTTGTATATTGTTATTTTGTGTATTACCTGTTTGGACATTACTTGGTTGTGTATAATTTGTTTGTGCATTGCTTTCTTGCATATTATTTATTTGTGAATTGTTTATTTCTGTGCTTGCCTCTACTTGAGGTTTTTCAGCCATATTCTCTTCTAAATCATAATGTGCATTTTCTTCTTGAGCAGTAACTTCTTGTTCCATGCTTGGTTGAGCTGAATTTTGTTGTTGCACATTATTTTCTTCTGTTTTATATGTTTCTTCATGCTGATATATTAAATTTTCTTGAGAATTATCTGCCTCATTTGATTTTGTTTTTAAGCTTGTATTTTCTTTTAAAATATTTGCTTTCATTTCTTGTAATTTTCTAAGAATTTCTTGACCTTTTTCTATTGCTGGTTCTAATTTATTATCTAAATTAGAACCTACTACATTATTTCCTATATTGTTGTCTGAAGCTTTTCCTGAATCTTGAGCTAAAGTATTTTCTTTAGTGCCAACTGATGTTTGGTCTTTCTTATTCTCATCAACTCCTAACATTGATTTCCATTTTTGTTCTTGTCTTTGTCTGTATATTTGTTCTACTATTGTTTCTGCGCTAGAATTTGATGTATCTAAATTACTATTTATAGATTGTTTTTCTTTCTTTATTTCTTCTTTTTCTGTAATATTATCTGCACTTATATTGCTATTTGACATTCGACTATTTAAAGTATTAATCATATTACCATTAAAACCACGATTCAAATTACTATTTAATTTACTATTCAAATCACCATTTAAGTTACCATTTAAATTACTATTTAAGTTACTATGTTGTGTATCAACTTTTGAATCTGCAAGTAAATTAGCCTTCATTAATGCTTGATTTATTGCATGATATACTGCTTTGAAAACAGTATTTTCATCTTCAAATCTCACCTCTAATTTTGCTGGATGTACATTTACATCTACTTTATGTGGATCCATTTCTATATTAAGAACTAAAAAGCTGAATTTTCCAGCTGGTATAAGTCCTTTATAAGCTTTTTCTACAGCAGCTGATAAAGATTTATCTTTAATAAATCTTTTATTTACATAAAATAGTTGGTATGCTCTATTTGAACGTGCTATCTCTGGTTTTCCTACTACACCTTTTATATGAATATCTTCATATGTGTAGTCTGCTTCTAAAACGGCTTCTGCCACATCTTTTCCATATATGCTATATATTACAGATTTTAAATCTCCATTTCCATTTGTTTGAATTACTGTTCTTCCTGAATTTATTAACTTTATAGCTATTTCTGGGTGAATAAGTGCTATTCTTGAAATTGCATCTTCAATATATCCCGCTTCTGTAAAATCTTTTCTTAAAAATTTGTATCTTACAGGTGTATTATAAAACAAGTTTGTAACAGTTATTGATGTTCCAGTACTACATCCAGTTTCAGACATATCTAAAAACTTACCACCCTCAACAATTATCTTATATCCATTTTGTTGATAAGCTGTTTTAGACACCATTTCTACTCTTGCTATTGCTGCTATACTTGCTAAAGCTTCTCCTCTGAACCCCATCGACATTACTGTATTTAAGTCATCTGCTGACCTTATTTTACTTGTTGCATGTCTTTCAAATGCTATTTCTAAATCATCTGGCGCAATTCCTTTACCATTGTCTGTTACTTTTATAAATGATATTCCACCATTTTTTATCTCTACTGTTATATTTGTTGCCCCTGCATCTATTGAATTTTCTACCATTTCTTTCACTACTGAAGCTGGTCTCTCAATTACTTCTCCTGCAGCTATTTTATTAATCGTTAAATCATCTAATAACACTATGTTTCCCATTTCATATTATTCCTTGCCTTATGTATTTAGGTTTTTTAATAATTTTAGGGTTTACCTATAAACCTATCTTGACATATACATTTTACTATTATAATCAAAAAATAGCAAGATTTTCTTGCTATTTTTATACTATTTTTGTTTTAAAATAAAAATATTAATATATAACTATTTTCTTATACATTATTATTGCAAAATAGTAATATATTAATATTTTGCAGACAAACCCCAGATTGTTATACCCTATCTATGTTTTTGTCAAAAAATATTAATATATTACTATTTGCATAAATTTACTAAAAAATACTATTTTTATTTACAATCATACCAATTAGTAGCCTCAGAAACTTCTGCAACCAAAGGAACATTCAATTTTGTCGCATTTTCCATACAATCTTTCAATACATCTTTCACTATATCTACTTCATCTAATGGAGCCTCAATCATCATCTCATCATGAACTTGAAGTACAATTTTAGATTTCAAATTACGTTTCTTTAATTCTTTCAGAACTTTAATCATTGCAATTTTCATAATATCTGCGGCAGTACCTTGAATTGGTGTATTCATAGCAGCTCTTTGCCCAAACTGTCTTACCATATAATTATTTGATTTTAATTCTGGAATATATCTTCTTCTTTTAAATTGTGTTTCAACATATCCTTTTTCTTTAGCTGATTCAACAATGTTGTTCATAAATTGCTTTATGCCTGAATATAGTTCCAAATATTGGTCAATATATTTTTTAGCTTGTTTTCTTGATATGTGTAATTGTTCTGCAAGTCCAAAATCACTTATTCCATATACTATTCCAAAATTTACAGCTTTCGCATTACTTCTTTGCTCTTTTGTTACTTGGTCAATTGGTATATTAAACACCTTTGATGCTGCTTGTTTATGAATATCTTCTCCATTTTTAAATGCTTCTATCATATGCTCATCATTCGAAATATGTGCTAATACTCTTAGCTCAATTTGTGAATAATCTGCATCAATATACAAACATCCATCTGCTGGTTTAAATACTTTTCTTAGACGCTTTCCTAGTTCAAATCTAGTAGGTATATTCTGAAGGTTTGGCTCTGTTGAACTTATTCTACCTGTTGCAGTTATTGTTTGATGGAAAAATGAATGTATTCTTTTAGTTTTTGGATTTATATATGGCATCATTCCTTCTACATAAGTTGAATTTAGTTTCATTAATTGTCTATATTCTAACAATTTTTCAATTATAGGATGCTTATCACTTAGTTTTTCTAAAACATCAACATCAGTTGAATATCCACTTTTGGTTTTCTTTACAACTGGTAATTTCAATTTTTCAAATAAGACTTCTCCTAATTGTTTTGTTGAATTTATATTAAATTCTTCTCCAGCCAATTCATATATTTCTTTTACTAATACTTCTAACTTTCCTTTTAGCTCATTTCCATATGCTTTTAATTCTTCTACATCAACATACATACCATTCCATTGCATTTCTGCAAGCACTTCAACTGTTGGCATATCTATGTTTTGGAATAGTTCTACTGCATCTATTTCTTCAAGCTTTTTCATGGTATTTTCTGCTAATTGATATATTTCTTTTGCATAAATACATGTTTTAATTTTTGAATTTTCATCTTTAACTTTTTCTTGTTCTTGAGCTTCAAATAAAGAAGTTTGCTTGCTTCCTTCTTCTTTAATTCCTTGTGCCTCTAAATATTCATCATTGTTTATCTCTAAATAATCTCTCACAATTGTATTTAATTCATATTTACTTGTTGGATTTAATATATATGCAGCAATTTTTGCATCATAAACAATATTTTTCATCGTTATGCCAATTTGCTTTAATAATATATAATCTTCTGCTAAATTATAGCCATATTTTTCTATTTTCTCATCTTCAAAAATTTTCTTTAATTGCTCTTTAAAATTTTCATCTTTTAGAAAATTATTTTGCTGAGATTCATTTTTCATTGAGTCACTTTGTTGTGAATCAATATTGTTTTTGCATGGCATGTAATATACTTTGCCATCATTATATATTCCTATACCAATTATATCTTTTTTTATTATATCTCCCTCATTTTGATTTTTTCTTAATTCAAGATAATAATATAGTTTGCTATCCTTTAATTCAGAAATTTCTGTTACTTCTGTAATCTCTATTTTTTGATTATCATCAATTTTTTGAGAATCTTCAGTACTTTTATTTACTACACTTCTTAAATTAAATCTGTCTATATATCTTTGAAAACGTAATTCCTCAAAGATTTCTAATACTTTTTGCTTGTCCCATTCTTGAACTTTCAAATTATCTAACTTGTCATCAATTGGAACTTGTGTATCTATTTCTCCTAAAGTTCTTGAAAGTTCTGCCATTTTTTTGTTATTTATAATATTTTCTTTTTGTTTTCCTTTTAAATCATCTTTACCAGCTTCCACTTTTTTATATAACTCTTCTACTGAATGATATTTTTGAATTAGTGATATTGCAGTTTTTGGTCCTATTCCGGGAATACCAGGAATATTATCAGAACTATCTCCCTGTAATGCTTTTACTTCTATTAGTTGCTTTGGTTCTAATCCATATTCTTCTATAACTTTTTGTCTATTATAATTCTCTGTTTCTGTCTTACCTGCTTTAGTTCGTGGAATTCTAATAGTTATATGGTCACTTGCAAGTTGAAATGTATCTCTATCTCCTGAAAGTATGGTTACATCTAGTCCTTCTTTTTCCCCATATTTAGCAAGTGTTCCAAGAATATCGTCTCCTTCATAGCCTTCTTTCTCTATTATGTCTATATTCATTGCTTTTAAAACTTCTTTTATAACAGGCATCTGCTGTGCAAGTTCATCAGGCATTCCATGTCTATTTGCTTTATAATCATCATATAATTTTTTTCTTTTCAATACACCCTTTGTGTCAAAAGCAACTGCTAAATATTCTGGTTTTATATCTTCCAAGATATTGAATAATATTGCTAAAAATCCATATACTGCATTTGTGTATTTTCCGTCTTTGGTTGTTAGCATTTTGCTTCCCATTATTCCATAAAATGCTCTATTCATAATACTATTTCCATCTATTAAAACTAATTTATCCATGCTTAAACTCCTAACTTATATTGTCTTTTATTAGTATTATTTTATCCTTATTTTTTAAAAATAGCAAGATATTTTTTTGTCAAAAATATTAATATATAACTATTTGCATCAAATTATAAAAAAATATAATAGGAAAGTTAAATTTTCCTATTATATCAATCTATTTATATTCAATTCTATTTCTATAAAATAATATTATATTCTATTCCAAAAATCCTTTATAGTGTCTCATTACTAATAAAGATTCTAATTGTTGTACTGTTTCAAGAGCAACACATACAACGATTAATATTGAAGTTCCACCAAAAGAAATATTTAAATTTGTAAATCTTAACAACATAGGAAGTATAGCAATAACAGCTAAGAACACTCCTCCAAATAATGTTAATTTAGATATTACTGAAGATAAATATTCAGTTGTTGGTTTTCCTGCTCTAATACCAGGTATGAATCCACCATTTTTCTTTATATTATTTGATACTTCTGCTGGATTAAATGTAGCATAAGTATAGAAATATGTGAATCCTATAATTAGAAGTAAATATACTATTGCATTTGTTAATGAATAGCCCCATCCAACACTTGAAGATGATGTTGCCATAGAGAATTTATAAACTCCTGACCAAAATCCTGTTAATTTTGATGCATCACTTACAAACATTGATATTATCATAGCTGGGAATGTCATAAATGATGATGCAAATATTACTGGCATAACCCCTGCCATAGCTAATTTTAAAGGTATATGAGTATTTTGAGCACCAACCATTTTTCTTCCTACTACTTTTTTAGAATATTGTACTGGAACTCTTCTTTCAGCTTGTTGTACAAATACAACTCCTGCTACTAATATAATAGCACCTATAATAATTCCTAATGCAGTAATTAATCCTGTTGTACTAAATTCTGAACTTGTAAATATTAAGTTCCATATAGTTGTTATTCCTGATGGTAATCCTGATATAATACCTATGAATATTATTATTGATATACCATTTCCTATTCCTTTATTTGAAATTTGTTCACCTAACCACATAAGTAGAGATGTTCCTGCAACTAAAGATGCAACAATTAATATTCCTGTTAACCATCCTGGATTAATGAATATTCCAGAAGATCTATATGATAAATAAATACCAATAGCTTCTACTAAAGCTAATACAATAGTAACTATTTTTGTGTATTTATTCATTACTCTTTTTCCTTCTTCTCCGCCTTCTTTAACTAATCTCTCTAGTGAAGGTATTACCATTGCCAATAATTGAACAACAATTGATGCTGTTATGTAAGGGCTTATTGACATTGCAAATATTGAAAATCTTGAGAAGGCACCTCCTGAGATTATGTCTATAAATCCAGATAGTCCATTTGTTGAAGTCATAGCTTCATTTAATAATATTGTATTTACTCCTGGCACTGTAATATAACATCCTAATCTAAATAAGATTATAAGTACTAGAGTATATAATAGTCTTTTTCTTACATCGGGTGTTTTTAATGCGTTTTGTATTGTTTTAAACAACTAAATCACCTCTGCCTTTCCGCCTAGGGCTTCTATTTTTTCTTTTGCTTTAGCAGTGAATCTGTTAGCTTTAACATTTAGTTTTTTATCTAATGTACCTGTTGCTAAAACTACTATTCCGTCATTTACTTTTCCGATTATTCCTTCTTCTACTAAGCTTTCTGCTGTTACATCTGTTGCTTTTGATTTATTTAACATTGTTAATGTTACTTCTGTATAATTTTTAGCATAAATGTTTGTAAATCCTCTTTTTGGTAAACGTCTATATAATGGTGTTTGACCACCTTCAAAACCTCTTCTAACACCTCCGCCAGATCTAGCTTTTTGTCCTTTATGACCTCTTCCTGATGTTTTTCCAAGTCCTGAACCTATTCCACGTCCAACTCTTTTTCTCTCAACTTTTTCAACAGCTGGTTTTAATTCTCCTAACTTCATTTTTCTTTGCACCTCCCTATTTTGATATTTGATTTTTTGGCTATATTATATCTTCCACTTTTTTGTCTCTTTTCTTAGCTACTTGCTCAATAGTTCTCATGTTCTTTAATCCTTCAATAGTTGCATATACTACGTTTCTTGGATTGTTTGTTCCAATAACTTTTGTACGTACATCTTTATATCCTGCAAGTTCAAGTACTGGTCTTACACTTCCTCCTGTTATAAGTCCTGTACCAATTTTTGCTGGTTTTAACATAACTTTTGCACTACCAAATTCTCCAACATATTCATGAGGTACTGTTGTTCCAACGATTGGAACTTCGATTAAGTTCTTTTTAGCTTCTTGGATAGCTTTTCTTATAGCATCTGGTACTTCAGCAGCTTTACCATTTCCAATTCCTACATGTCCGTTTTCATCACCAACGATTACAACAGCACTGAATCTGAATGTTCTACCACCTTTTACTACTTTTGCTACTCTGTTTATAGCTACTACCTTTTCTTTTAATTCTGGCATTTTATTTTCTTCCATAGGTTTTTATCTTTCCCTCCTTTTTATATTTCAAAAATACAAAATTGTATAATATTTTCGTTTGAATAGCAAACTAGAATTCAAGTCCACCTTCTCTTGCAGCTTCTGCTAATTCTTTTACTACACCATGGTAAATATATCCACTACGATCAAATACTACTGTTTTTATCTTTTTTGCAGTAGCTTTTTTAGCAATTAAAGCTCCAACTTCTTTAGCTGCTTTTACATTAGATTTTTTTGTTTTTACTTCTTTATCTAATGTTGAAGCAGAAACTAATGTTTTACCTGCAACATCATCAATTACTTGTGCATATAAATTTGTATTACTTCTAAATACACATAATCTTGGTCTTTCTGCTGTTCCAGATACTTTAGTTCTAACTCTAGCATGTCTTCTAGTTCTTTCTTCTTTTCTGTTTATATTACTAACCATTTATTCTACTCCTTTCC
>CALYBE010000064.1 GCA_944393735.1 uncultured Clostridia bacterium | reverse complement strand
GATTCTTCAAAACTAATTCCTGTTTTAATTTGTGTGTTATTAATTTTTAAACTATTAATCCATTGTTCTAAAACATCAACAGTGTCTTGTTCAACATTACTTGCAACTAAAAATCTACTTGTAGAAGTGTTTAGTTTGTCAAGAATTTCATTATAGTCTAATTGCAAATTATCAGCTAAGCCTTTAGCAACTGTTTCTTTTAATTCTGCCAAAGTTGTAGAACCTTTTTGAATTAAAGTTTTATTTCCAGTTTCTATATCAGAAGGATTAACATAGATTTTATCTGTTTCGTAACTTATGGCTAATGTATTTCCTTTTGTATCATATATGCTACCTCTTTTTGCAGAAATGGTTTCAGTTGAAGTTTGTTGTGAAATTGCTAAAGTTTGTAAACGATCGCTTTCAGCAAATTGTATATAACCAAGTCGGCATAATAATGCTACAAATAGTAATAATATTACAATAAAAAATACTTTTATTCTAACAGTAGATATTTCATTTGAAACTTTTACTGTGTCTACTTTATTTTTTGATTTTTTCTTAAATTTCATATATTTAATCACCATTCTTTTGTTAAAATTTATAAGTATTTTATACTAAATTTTGTGAAAAATCAATAATAAATTAATATTTTGCATGGCTATGGTTTGTGCTGAAATGTTAAGTATGTATTCAAATAGATATATATTAATATTTCTTGACAAAACATAGCTAGGGCGTAACAATCTGGGTCTTGTCTGCGAAATATTAATATATATCTATTTGAACCCTTATTTTGTAACATTAATAAAACATTAAGAAAAAAACTATTTTAAAACAAAACATATGATGATATAATAGCCATATAAAAAATATGGTTATTATTTTTTTCAAAAAAGAAATTCAATGCACAAAAAATTTCTTAAAAAAAGTTATGATAGAGATATAATTTTCAACATTTCACTATCATAGAAAATATAACCAAAATAATTATTTAAAAAGGAAGGGGGAAATCGAGTAAAACTCGATAAAAAAAATGAAAATTTTAAAGAAAGTCAACAAAGGACTAGTGTTAACAATAATAGTAATAGTAGCATTAGTAATTTATTTAGTAGGTGTAGAAAAACAAAGAGAAGCAGACAAAGATGACATTATAAAAGCATGTGAAGAATTCATAGACTTCACAGACAAGTATTCAGTAATACCAGAAGATGTACTAAAATTAGGAGAAGTATTTTCGCAAGACAAACTTAATGAATATATACAAAAAATGAAAAACGAATTACCAGAATATATGATAGAAAATGATGAAGCAGTAGGTATCGAAGCTCAAATACTACAAACCAATATAGAAAATGCATATAGCACAGAATCAACTATAGAACCAGAAAATACAGATGAAGAACAAGCAGGACAATCAAATGAAAATATAATTAACTCAATAAAAACAAAAATGGAAAGAGAAATAACAAAAATATCAAGTTATGAATATGATGGAAACCAAGTAACAGTAACCTTTAATTCAACAACAACTCTAACAACTAACTACTTAAATAATGGCGAAACGCAAGAAAACCAAAGTTCATTCAATGGATATGAAGAGCAAATTATATTACAAAAAATAGATAGTAAATGGAAAGTAGTATATTCAGACTTACAAAATGATGATTATATCAATTTAGTTATCTAATAAAAGCAAATAAACAATAACGCAAAATATAGAAGTAAACCTTTTATATAAAAGAATAGTTAGGCAAAAACTATAGCAGAATAATTTTACAAAAATTGAATTATGAAAGAAAGGGAGATTATAAAAATGGCAAATACGGTATTAGAATTAAAAAACGTAAACAAGACATTTGGAAAAAGAAAAGTAATAAGCAATCTCAGCCTTGAAGTAAAAGAAGGCGAAATATTCGGATTTCTTGGTCCAAATGGATCAGGAAAAACCACAACAATAAAAATGATACTAAGACTAATAGACATGGACTCAGGAGAAATCAAAGTTGCAGGATTTGACACCAAAAAGCAATTTGAAAAAGCAATGGAATACATAGGAGCAATAGTAGAAAATCCAGACTTATATAAATACATGACAGGAAGAGAAAACTTAAAACTACATGCAAGAATAAGAAATGTAGACTCAGAAAGAAAAGAAAAAGTACTAGATTTAGTAGGATTAAAAGATAGAGCAAATGAAAAAGTAGGAAAATATTCATTAGGAATGAAACAAAGACTAGGCCTTGCACTAACATTATTACATAAACCAAAAATATTAATATTAGATGAACCAACAAATGGGCTAGACCCAGCAGGAATAAAATTATTAAGAGACATCTTAAAACAAATTGCACATAAAGAAGGAGTTGCAGTATTTGTATCATCACACATATTATCAGAAATGCAACTAATGTGTGATAAAGTTGCAGTTCTAGACAATGGAAATGTTGTAAAAACAGAAGAAATAAAAGTATCAGAACAAGAAAAAACAGAAACACTCGACATAAGAGTAAAAGAAACAGAAAAAGCCATAAAAATAATAAAAGACAAATTTAAAATAGAACCAAAATTAGAAGAAAACAATATAGTAATAACAATTGAAACAGAAAAAGTACCAATACTTATAAAAGAATTAGCAACTGCAGATACACAAATTATGGCAGTAATTCCAAGAGAACATTCTCTAGAAGATATATTCTTTGATGCAACAGAAGGAGGTAAGAACAATGAGTAAAATATTCAGATTATTTATAGATGAAAACATCAAAACATGGAAAAAAACCTCAACAAAAATACTATTAATAGTTATAATATTAGCATTATTTGGAACACTAGCTCTTACCAAATTCATGCAAAAAATAAATGATAATAATGAATCAATTTCATCAAATTATGATTGGAAAGAAGGATTACAAGAAGATATTAATTATTATAAAGAACAAATAACTATAGGGGGGCTTGATGAAACAACTAGAAAAGAATTTGAGCAATTAATATCTACATATGAACTATTTTTACAATATGATGTAGAACCTTGGAATAACACATTTTGGAAAGCTGAAATAATAACTCAGATAGCAAATTTACAAGTAAATAAAACAGAAAATGATGAAGCAAACACAGAAGAAACAATACAAAATTTAACAGAAATCTTAAAAAATGATGACTTTGCAAAATATATGGAAATGCAAAAACAAAATGTTACAAAAGACTATGAAAGAGGAACAATTACTAAACAAGAATATGATGACCAAATGACGATATTAGATTTAAAAGCAAAATACGAAATTGGCAAAAGTTCAGATGAAGAATATTGGAGAAGAACATTACTTTCTTCAATAGAAGCAATGCAAAAAAGTATTAGAACAGGAATAGACCAAGAAACAAACAAAGTATTAACAGCAGAAAGCAAGCAAAAATATGAAGACACTATAAAAATGGATATATACAGATTAGAACATAATATGGCACCAACACAAAACACAGAAAACTCTAGAACAGTATTTGAATTGTTAGCAGAAAACTTTGTTATGGCAGTTATTGCAATAGCAGCAATTGTAATAGCTGGTGGAGAAATATCTACAGAAGTATCAAATGGAACAATAAAATTCTGGGCATTAACACCAAATAAAAGGTGGAAAATATTATTAGCCAAACTATTATCTGTATTATTTTATATATTAGTTATAACAATAATAATGGCATTATTAAGTATATTATGTTCAAACCTATTCTTTACAGAACCAGCAAATGAATATATTTATGTAGAAAATGGAACTGTAAAAACAATAGCAAATGCACCATATACAATAGAAAAATATTTAGTAAAAGCCATCCCAGTAGTAATATTTGCATTATTTGCTCTAATGCTTTCAACAATCACAAGAAATACTGCTGTTTCAGTAAGCTTTAGTGTTGCAACATATATGGGAAATGGAATGGTAATGGCAATATTAAACACATTCATTAAAAAAGATTGGATACGCTATATACCATTTAACAATTTAAATATTGTAGACAAAATATTTGTCAATTCACCAAATCCAATTTCTATAACATCTAGTGTAAGCACATTTGCAACATCAACATCTCTAGAATTCTCACTTGCAGTATTAGGAGTATGTGCAATCCTTATGCTTGTTACAATGTTTGATAGCTTTAACCACAGAGACATAATATAAAATTAAACTTTTAACTTTAGATGAACTCTAGAGACATTCATTAAAGTTCAGGAGCTATAGATAAAAAATTTGAAATTAAAGAACATTTTCAAAATTCGACTAAGGCATTATTAACTTTTACAGTTAATAATGCCTTTTCAATAATCTTATAAAAAATTAAAAATAAATGAAAGATTCTCATATAATGATTGACTCTTAATAAATGTAAAAAGTTGTTTATAGTAATATTTATTTTTCAAAAATTTACGAAAGGAGGAAAAATTGGAAGAATTAATAGAAAAAGCCAGAGATGGAGATGAAGAATCCTTTACAAAATTAGTATTATACATAAAAGACGATTTATATAAAATAGCCAAAACACGAATACTAAATGAAGCTGACATTGCAGATGCAGTCCAAGAGACAATGATTGAAGCATATAAATCAATAAAAAATCTAAAAGACTCCAGCAAATTTAAAAATTGGATAATAAAAATACTAATAAATAAATGCAATAGAATTTATAGAAGAAAATATAAAAAAGATGTATCAATAGAAGAATATGATATTGAAGACACTAAAACAAATGATATTAAAAAATTAGAAAGTGAAATAAATTTTTATGATATAGTTAAAATTCTAGATTATAAAGAAAGAATTATAATTGTTCTTTACTATATGGAAGAATATTCTGTTAAAGAAATAAAAGAAATATTAAACATGAATGAAAATACTATAAACACACACTTATATAGGGCTAGGCAAAAAATCAAATCTAAATATTACGGAGAAAGTAGAGTTGAAAAATAATTAAAATTTTGGTGCTGTCAAAATTTAATTTTTTACCAACCAAGTTCGTATCTAAAGAAAGGAATGTGAAGAAAATGAATAATAACCTTGATAATATAATTAGAACAGCTTTAAAAAAAGATGTAGATGAACCACTAGAGTATGAATATGCAATAAAAAATGCATTTATTAAAAACCAAAATATTATGAAGAAAAATATCTTTTATAGGATTGCATTAATAGCTTCTTATTTAATAATGGGAAGTACATGTGTAATGGCTGTAGGATACATTGCATATGAGAAAATATGGAGAGAGCCAATTACTATTAGTCAAAATGTAGAAGAAGAAATTGTTAAAACAGAAATAACAGATGAGGAAAAACAAACATTTATAACAGAAGAAAGAGCAGTAGAAATAGCAAAAGGAATAATAAAAGACCTAGGATACGGAGAAAGAAATATCACTGAAGTTAGATTAAATAGAGGATATGATGAAGATTACAGTTGCCACTATTTATTAAAATCAGATGAACTATTAATTAATCTAAATCCTGAAAACGGAAGTTTAGAATACTTTGGAGATACTTCAGTATTAGAAAAAGGAATAATTTGTGATGAAGTTTCAGAAGAATATATCTCAGAAATTGCAAATGGCATTTATCAAAAGTTAGGCATCATTCAAGCAAACAGTGCAAACGAATATGAAATTGTAAGTGCTCAAAAGCAAAAAATGATATCTGGAGACAAAATTAATGAACTATGGCAAGTTAGCTATGGAAAAGTTTTTAATGGTTTATATGATAAAAATAATATATTTACCATATGCCTTGCAATAAACAAGGGTAATATAGTAATATCATCTATAACAGGAATAAATGATAATACTTTTGAAAACAACCCTATTGTAGTATCAAAGGAAGAAGCAATAAAAATTGCATTAGACAAAGAAAAAGAATTTAGTAATCTAGAAGTCTCTAGTGTAAATGCAAATTTATCTATAGAAAAAATGAATATATTTGTATATTGCTTAGAAAACGACATTGAAAACAAAGATGGGGAATATAGAGTTAACGATATTTCAAGAAATGTTTGGGTAGTTGAAATCAAACATGATAAAGATGCAAAACCAAAAGATGGAAATATAGAAACAGTAAAAGAGTTATATAATAAAAAATATTATATAGATGCTACAACTGGAGAAATTATTGGTGGAGAACAAGCAGAATTTTAATAATTAAATGAAAAAATGACTTCTCTCGAAGTCATTTTTTAACAAAAAGTGTCTCTGTTACAACAGAGACACTTCGAAACTCTAGAAAGAATACTTGAAATGATTAATACTTAAATTTAAAAAGGATGAGATTTAGTAGATTTCGTGTGAATAGCTAATATTTGCAATCCGATAGTTACCATTCGGATTATAGGATACGCTACTTACATCGAAGAAAACTTGAATTTTTTGTCCCGCAGTTACAGGGATAGTAAGATGAACTTGCGGCATAAAGTCGTCTTCTCTTACTTCTCCTTTTGCCAGGACATTTCCGCTCAAATCACGAATTTCGACGGTCATCTTAACTTTGGGACAACCAGCAGGTTCTAAGTCAGGACGACCAGTGACTGCAGCAGCAATATGAAGATTGCCGCTAACCCCCATCGTTTTTACGGGAGTAAGATTGTTATTTGTCACAGTCATGGTGGGTTCATCAACCCAATCACTATACCATGTTTCTACTCCTGCTGCAAAAGCTTGGGAAGAAAATGCAGAAATGATAAGGACTAATGACATGAAAAAAGACAGAATGCATTTTGCCGATTTTGCCATAATGATTACTCCTTTGTAGCTAATTCTTTCTAGAGCTTCTAATCTAAAATCATGTTACCACGATTTAGATTTCTTCAAAAGACAATATTTAATTGTCCTGTACAAAACAATTATACTTATTATTTAATAAAATTGTAAAAAAAGTAAAAAAAAGTAAAATGTTGAAATATTTTTCTTTTCTAAATGCTCAATATATGTGGGTGATATTGTGATTAAAGTATTATTAATAGAAAACAATAAAATGAAATGTAAAGAAATTATAAATGGCATTGCAAATAATAATTTAAATATTAGAATTTACAGTATAGCTTATACAGGAAAAGAAGCTATAAATTTAATTAGAGAGCAAAAGGTTGATTTGATTTTAATGGATACAGATATACCAGACATAAAATGTGATAAGATATTAAAAGTTATGACCACTGAAAATATTGAAAAATATAAGAATTCAATAATATTATTAACAAATTCTAGTGAAAAGCAGAAAATAGATAATTACTTAAATAATGAATATATATATGACTGCTTATTTGATAAAATAGATATTGATATTATAAATAAGTTATTACGAAAATTTTATTATCAAAAGGATAAAGATATTATAATAAATAAAGTACATAATGAACTTGAAAAATTACATTTTAAATTTTCATATAATAGAACTAAGTACTTAATAGAATGTATATATGAAATATATATTAGAAGTGATAAATATGGTATAAATTTGTCTAAGGATATTTTCCCAGTTATAGCAAGAAAAAATAATACTTCTATAAATACTATACATTGCAATATTAAACAATCTGTAAATTCAATGTATTATGATTGCGATGAAAGAATTTTAAATGAGTATTTTAAAAGTTATGAGGCAGAAAAACCTAAGTTAAAGGAACTAATCATTAGAATTGTTGACAAATTAGTTGAACAAAATGATTAAAATAAAATAGTGTATAATTTAACATTTTAGACAAAACATAATATAAATTAATTATTTGGATGATGTAATTGATTGAGAGAAAGCTTTTGATTCTTAGAACATGTATATTCTTAAACTTCTGCAAAGTGAGTTATAACATAAAAGGCTATTAAAAAATCTATAAAAATATTGCTGATGGCTGAGAATTTAGTGTATATAATATCTAAATTTGTAAAATAGATACTAAATAAATTATTTAATAATTATCACATCATGACATTCTAATAGTCAGAAATTAAAGTATCTTTAGAGATATTTATAAAAGAGCTTAATCCATGAAAAGAGCTTCCGAAAGAGACATTTTTATAAAAGGAATAGAAGATTTCAAAAAAATTATGGAAAATAAACAATAAACGAATTATGGGTTTTAAAAAATATTTTCTTAACTAAATATTTAAGAAAAAATGACTTCGAGTGAAGTCATTTTTTGAACTTAGGGTGAACTTTTGAGATGTTGCTTAAAGTTCATTCCTAAAGTTAATATTGATGGCATAATTTTTTAGTCAAAGTAAGTATCTAAAAAATATTAGAAACTTTTAAAATTTCCTTAACTTGCTGTTTTACAGTATTATTTGAAAAATTATGTAAATTTGTCCAAATATTTTTTCTCTTTCAATAATTTTATAGAAAAGTCAAAATTAAAATCAAAAATATAAGCATAAAATATAGGGATTTGATCTGAATTTGTTTTTATATTACTATAATTAACAGTATGGTAGTTTATAAAATCATCCATTATTATATCGCTTATTGGTCCACAATTAAAATCAGGATACCAAAAGATACTTTGAAAATCATATTCACAAATTGTATAATATATATCTAATTTATCAGCATCTCTTATAATTTTTGCAAATAACATTTCTTCATCATTCAAGCCTTCATCTATTTTACTTTTGTTATGATTAAGAATAGCTACTTTTATTATTTTTTTATATTTTTCTTCTACATTAAAATTATCAATCAAATTTTCATCAAATAATACTTTGACACTTAATTCAGCATGATTAACAGAAATTCTATCATTAAAAGTATTATATACTTCTGCTTGTTTAAATCTTCCTATATCATGAAACAAACCTATTAGTTCTGCTAAATAAGTTTGTTCTTCAGTAAGATTAAGATTTTGAGCAATTTTTTTGCTCATTATAGCAACTCTTTTTATATGATCAATTTTTAATTTTATTCTACCTTCGTTTGGATTAAATTGCGAAATATATTTATCAAATTCAGTTTTAGCATTTTCTATATCTATCATTTTTTATTTACCTCCAGAAAATATTATAAATGATAAAAAAAGGAATGTCAAAATTTGTAGAAAAGCTTTGTGGATTAATACACAACCCGAATTTTAAAGGACTCGAATTCGAGACCTTTAAATTAGATATGTTCGGAACTGATGATAAAGCAAATCAAGTTGTGAACTTTAAAGAATGGTCCCAAAGTTCAAAGTTCATAAAATTTCCCAAACCACTTGATTTTTTAGCAAAGATATAGTACAATAATTATGTTAAAAAATATGTTCCTTAAACTTAGCCTAATAAAAAACACCTATTATTAGAGCTCGGTATAAGGAGAAAAGAAAAATAGGAGGTGTTATTATGACAGCAGAAAGAAAACAAGAAATCATTAATCAATATAGAAGAGATGAAAAAGACACAGGTTCATCAGAAGTTCAAATCGCTCTTTTAACAGAAAGAATTAATGAATTAACAGAGCATTTAAAAGTTCATAAAAAAGACAACCATT
>CALYBE010000063.1 GCA_944393735.1 uncultured Clostridia bacterium | reverse complement strand
ATTAATAAGTTAGATATATATGAAAAGCAATTTAAAATAAAGTCTCTTATTAAAAATACTAATGAAACAATAATGAAAACAAAAAGTGGAATTCCTAAAATATTATATCTAAATGAAGAAATAAAATCAAAATGTAGAATAGCCAAAAAAGACCTTGTTATTCCACAAGCAGGACAAGAAAAGCCAGTAACAGAGTTAAAAATACATGTTACTGGCTTAATTGCTATAAAGCATAAAAAACTAATTAATACAAATAAAATAATTCCATTTTTCATACGATTTTTCATAATATTAGTCTCCCCAAAAGCTATTCTATAATGCTAAACTCACAATTAATTTTATTCTACTAATCTATTTCCTGAAGCATCAGTATTAATACTTCCTGTTAAAATTAAAATTCCTTCAATTAATCCCCAAATTGCAGAAACCCAAGATAATATACCACAAGTTAAAACAGAAATTAATAATTGGGCAATAGCCTTACCAGTAAAGCCTAAATAGAAGTTATGGATACCAAGAGCTCCTAAGAAAATTCCAAATAAACCAGCAGCTAATCTTGATCTAGGTTGAGAATAGTTAGAATAGTTATAGTTATAGTTAGGATTTTGAGCTGTTCCAGTACTACTTGTTGAGCCATTATAATTAGAATTTGAATTAGTATTAGAATTTTGGTTTACATCAACATTTTGTATTGCTTCAGTAGTATTAGAATTTGCAGTTGTGTTGGTTGTTGAATTTGAGTTTGCATTAGAAGTTGAATTATCATTTGCATTTATATTAGCAGAGTCATTAGCTTTAGCAGCATTTAAAGCTTTGCATTCTTCGCAAAATTCTTGATCACCTTCAACTGGTTTTCCACATTGTCTACAATACATAATTATTCCTCCTTTATATACTTATAACATAATTATACAATATCTTACACTTTTTGCAATAGTTTTTTACAAAAAAATGTGGAAGTTAGTTGACAAACAGGAAGAAATAAGCTAAAATAAATGTGCCTAAAAGGAGAAAAACGCCTCTAATAAGATTATAAAATTAGAGGCAAAAATTTTTCACAAAATAAACAATAAACAGTTGAAAAAGAATTAAATTTTGGCAAGGAAAATTTTATTTAAAAGGCAAGGGCGCATACGTGTGGTATGTAACCGCGTTTTAAATGAAATTTGACGTAGCCAAAATTGTAATTATTTTTCAACTAAAAGGAAGGATGATAAATATGAATATAATAATGTTAGGAGCGCAAGGAACAGGGAAAGGAACTGTAGCAGGATTAATAAGTGAGCAAACAGGATTGCCACAAATATCAACAGGAGACATATTCAGAAAAAACATTAGTGAAAAAACACCATTAGGAATTGAAGCAGACAAATACATATCAAAAGGAAATTTAGTACCAGACGAAATAACAGTACCAATGGTAGAAGACAGACTAACATGGGATGACGCAAAAAACGGTGCAATACTAGATGGATTCCCAAGAACCATAGAACAAGCTGAAAAATTAGATGAATATCTAAAATCAAAAGGAGAAAAAGTAGATTTAGTAATAAATTTAGTAACACCAAAAGAAGAAATAATAGATAGAATGTTAACAAGAAGAGTATGTACAAACCCAGACTGTAAAGCAACATATAATATAAAATTACATCCACCAATAAAAGAAGGAATATGCGACAAATGTGGTTCACCACTAAAACAAAGAGCAGACGATTCAGACCCAGAAGCAATAAAAAGAAGATTAGAAATATATGAAGAAAAAACAAGCCCATTAGTAGAATTTTACAAAAAACAAGGAGTATTAAGAACAGAAACAGTAAGTTTATCAATAAACAGAATGGGAAAAGATGTTGCAGCAGATATAATAAAAGAAATAAAAAAATAATGATATAATGATGGAAAATTGTACCGATGTAAAAATAGAAGGGAAGTCAAGGAAACATGGTAACAATAAAATCAAAAAAAGAAATAGAATTAATGAAAGAAGCAGGAAGAGTAACAGCACTAACACATAAAGCATTAGAAGAAGCAATAAAACCAGGAATAACAACAGCAGAACTAGATAAAATAGCAGAACAAACAATGAAGAAATATGGAGCAGTATCAGCAGAAAAAGGATATGACCCAGGAATAAGAGGAGTTCCACCATATCCAGCATCAACATGTATATCAATAAATGATGAAGTGATACATGGAGTTCCATCAAAAAGAAGAGTAGTAAAAGATGGAGATATAGTAAGTATAGACCTAGTAGCATTAAAAAATGGATATAATGGAGATGCTGCAAGAACACTTATGGTAGGAAATGTATCAAAAGAAGCAAGAAGGCTTGTAGAAGTAACAAGACAAGCCTTCTTTGAAGGAATAAAATATGCAAGAAAAGGAAATAGATTAGGAGACATTTCACATGCAATAGGAGAATATGTAAAATCCCAAGGATACTCAGTTGTAAGAGAATTTGAAGGACATGGAATAGGAAAAGACATGCATGAAGAACCAGGAATACCAAACTACGGAAAAGCAGGAAGAGGAATAAGGCTAGAACCAGGAATGACACTAGCAATAGAACCAATGGTAATACAAGGAAAGCCAAATATTTTAGAACTAGATGATGGATGGACAATAGTAACAGAAGATGGTTCACTCGCAGCACACTATGAAAACACAATTTTAATTACAGAAAATGCTCCAGAAATATTGACAATCTTATAAAAATGATGTATAATGTGTAGGTTAAAACTATAATTTTGTAAATTATGGAAAATAAAAAACAAAGCGAAATCTAGGTTGCACAAGCATTTGAAGGAAATTCTAAAGAAATTCAAAAAAAAGCTCAAGCAATTTTAGATTTTGAATGCTCTTTAAGAAGGAGGTAAAAAAAACTTGGCAAAGGAAGATGTTATAGAAGTAGAAGGAACAGTAGTAGAAACACTACCAAACACTACTTTCAAAGTAGAACTTGAAAATGGACATCAAATATTAGCACATATTTCAGGAAAACTTAGAATGAATTACATAAAAATACTACCAGGAGATAAAGTAAAAGTTGAATTATCACCATATGATTTGACAAGAGGAAGAATCACTTGGAGAGCAAAATAAAAACCAAAAATTTTTCAACAAAATTACTATTGATTGAAAATTCAAACAAGACAAAAATAAAATAATATAAAAATATGTAAATAACTAAATTAACCCAAAAATATAAAAAATAGTTAGAGGACTAAAACACACTATTCACCGGCGAAGGATATACCTTAGCCCAAGTGGAATGCAGCAAGCTAAGGATGTCCGAAGACAATTCAAGGAGGTGCAAAGAAATGAAAGTTAGACCATCAGTAAAGAAAATGTGTGACAAATGCAAAGTAATAAAAAGAAAAGGTGTAATTAGAGTTATTTGTGAAAACCCTAAACACAAACAAAGACAAGGTTAATTCCTTAAGTTTATAGCACAAATTAGGTAGCGGCTGTAAAATATTAATATTAAAAATTAATGTTTTCATATCAAATTTGTGTTTATATATATGTCCAAAATTAAACTTAAAGATCTAAAAAAGATAAACCCTTTTTAGATGCATTTCACCTTTAAGTAAAATAAGGACAACAATACAGAACATGATTATAAAATGTTCAAAATTTATTTTGAATCTCGAAAGAGCAAAATTAAAGCAAAATTAAAAGAAAAAATTTGGAGGTGCAAAGAAACATGGCTCGTATAGCGGGAGTAGACTTACCTAAAGAAAAAAGAGTAGAAATAGGACTTACATATATCTATGGTATAGGAGTAGCTAGCTCAAACAAAATATTGGCAAAAGCTGGAGTAAATCCAGACACTAGAGTAAAAGACTTAACAGATGAAGAAGTTAATAGCATAAGAAAAGTTATTGACGAATCATACAAAGTTGAAGGCGATTTAAGAAGAGAAGTAGCTCTTAATATTAAGAGACTAACAGAAATTGGATGCTATAGAGGATTAAGACATAGGAAAGGTCTTCCAGTAAGAGGACAAAGAACTAAAACTAATGCTCGTACAAGAAAAGGTCCAAGAAAATTAGTAAGCAGATCAAAGAAAGCTGCTGTTTAATCAAAAATAAAAAATAATTAGAAAAGATTTTAATTTCCAATATATAAATATGAAAAAAATAAAATCTAATTACTTTCAAACAGAGTTATTTTGAAGGAGGGAAATAAAAATAATGGCTAACAAGAATGTAGCAAAGAAAACAGTTGCTAGAAGAAATAGAAAAAATATCGACAAAGGTCAAGCACACATTCATTCTAGTTTCAACAATACAATAGTTACAATAACAGATACAAACGGAAATACAATATCATGGGGAAGTGCTGGAGGATTAGGATTCAAAGGTTCAAGAAAAAGCACACCATTCGCAGCTGGAGAAGTTGCAGAAACAGCAGCAAAAGCAGCAATGGAACATGGTTTAAAAACTGTAGAAGTATATGTTAAAGGTCCAGGAGCAGGTAGAGAAGCTGCAATAAGATCACTTCAATCTGCTGGATTGGAAATTAGTAGCATCAAAGATGTAACACCAATCCCACACAATGGATGCAGACCACCAAAAAGAAGAAGAGTTTAAAAAATAATAATAAAAGGAAAGATATATTCCAGATAAAAATAAAAAAAGAAATCAATGAAAGAGGTGTAAATAAAAGATGGCACGTTATACAGACGAACAATGTCGTATTTGCCGTAGAGAAGGACAAAAATTGTTCTTAAAAGGTTCAAGATGTTATTCTGACAAATGCAGTATCTCAAGAAGAAACTATGCTCCAGGACAACATGGACAAAAAAGAGCAAAACTTTCTGAATACGGAACACAATTAAGAGAAAAACAAAAAACAAAATCATACTATGGAGTTGGAGAAAAACAATTTAGAGGATATTTCGAAATGGCATCTAATAGAAAAGGAATAACAGGTGAAAACCTATTACAAATATTAGAAAGCAGATTAGATAATGTTGTATACAGATTAGGATTTGGAGCTTCAAGAGCACAAGCAAGACAACTTGTAAACCATGGACAATTTGCTGTAAATGGTAAAAAAGTTGATATTCCATCTTATTTAGTTAAAGCAGGAGATGTAATAACAGTAAGAGAAAACAAAAAAGACAATGGAGCAATCAAAGTTAATGTAGAAGCAAACGCATCAAGACCAGTTCCAGCATGGTTAGAATTAAATAATGAAACTTTAAGCGGTAAAGTAATAAGATTAGCATCAAGAGAAGATGTTGATATTCCAATTGAAGAACATTTAATAGTAGAGCTTTACTCTAAATAGTTTTTAAAGAAATTTAGGAGGTAGAAATGATAGAATTTGAAAAGCCAAATATTGAATGTCTAGAGGTTGATAACACTAAAAATTATGCAAAATTTGTATGCGAACCATTAGAAAGAGGATATGGAGTTACAATAGGAAACTCACTAAGACGTATATTACTTTCATCTTTAACAGGATGTGCAATAACAAGTGTAAAAATTGAAGGTGTATTACATGAATTCTCAAGCATACCAAATGTTGTAGAAGACGTTCCAGATATTATACTTAATTTAAAAAATGTAAGACTAAAATTTTCTGAGAACGAAGAAAAAGTTATGAGAATTAACTTTAAAGGAGAGGGTGAAGTTACTGCAGCAGACATCGTAACAGATGGAACTGTAGAAATTCTAAATCCAGACTTACATATAGCAACTGTATCAGAAGGTGGACAGTTGATAATGGAAATGACAGCAGATATGGGAAGAGGATATACCCCTTCTGAAAAGAATAAAAAACCAAATCAAGACATATCTGTGCTTCCAATAGATTCAATTTATACACCAGTTAAAAAAGTAAATTATCAAGTAAAAAACACTAGAGTAGGCCAAATGGTTGACTATGATAAATTAATTATAGAAGTTTGGACAGATGGCAGTTTAAAAGCTCATGAAGCATTAAGCTTAGCTGCAAAAGTATTGACTGGACATCTAGAATTATTCATAGATTTATCAGAAGCAACAAAAAATACACAAGTAATGATTGAAAAAGAAGAATCTAAAAAAGAAAAAGTTCTAGAAACATCAATCGAAGAACTAGAACTATCTGTACGTTCATTCAATTGCTTAAAGAGAGCAGGAATTGCTACAGTAGAAGATTTAACAAATAAATCTGAAAGTGAAATGATGAAAGTTAGAAACTTAGGAAAAAAATCATTAGATGAAGTAACAGCAAAATTACATTCATTAGGACTAAGTTTCGCTAAAGAAGATGAATAGATAATATTAAGAAGAGGTGAAAAAAGTGGCTACAAATAGAAAATTAGGTAGAACTACTGATATAAGAAATGCAATGTTAAAAACTTTAACAACAGATTTAATCTTAAATGGAAAAGTTGAAACAACAGAAGCTAGAGCTAAAGAAGTTAAAGCTATTGCAGATAGCATAATAGCATTAGCAATAAAAGAAAAAGATAACTTCGAAACAGTAGATGTAAAAATAGTAAAAGCAAAATTAGATTCTAAAGGTAACAAAGTTACTGAATTAGCAAAAAGTAAAAATGGTAAAGAATACTTAAAAGTTGTTAAAGAAGAAACAACTGAAAAGAGACAAAAAGATAACCCATCAAGACTAAATGCTAGAAGAAAAATGATGACAAAATTAAACAAAGTAAAAGATAGCAAAGGAAATAATGTAGACTTAACAGCAAAATTATTCAATGAAATTGCTCCAAAATATGCAGGAACAGTTGGAGGATATACAAGAATAATAAAAGCAGGTCCTCGTAGAGGAGATGCAGCTGAAGTTGCTATATTACAATTAGTTTAAAAATTAAATAAAAATTATCAAGAGTGGAGTAGAGAACTGGCTCGTAGATGCCACAGCAACCTGAGAAATCAAGGTGCTAAAACCAGCAAAGCATTGTAGCTTTGAATGATGATTAAATGAGAGATTATCAAACTCTGTTACAATTATATTATGTAACAGAGATTTTTTTTGACTCGCAAAATAAATATGTGAAAAATTTATTTTATGAATGAAAATACTATTTTCACATTATGATGTAGTAGAAAAATTTTAACAAGTGGAGTTAACAAATAAAGTAAAAAATGGAGGATATATGAAAAAATATTATTTCACATCTGAAAGTGTAACAGAAGGACATCCAGACAAACTTTGTGATTACATTTCAGACACAATATTAGATGAAGCATTAAAACAAGACAAAAACTCAAGAGTAGCAGTAGAAACATTTGCATCAGCAAACCAAATAGCAATAGCAGGGCAAATAACTTCAAATGCAAAACTAGATATAGAGCAAATAGTAAGAGACAGAATAAAAGAAATAGGATATGATAATGCAGAATTAGACATAGATTATAGAACTTGCAAAATAGATATAAACATAACAAAACAAAGTTCAGACATTGCACAAGGTGTAGACATTGGAGGAGCAGGAGACCAAGGCATAATGTTTGGATTTGCATCTGATGAAACAGAAGAATACATGCCATTTGCTATTTCTATGGCACATAAACTAGCAAAAAGACTAACAGAAGTACGAAAAACAGGAATATTACCATATTTAAGACCAGATGGAAAAACACAAGTAACAGTAGAATATGAAGATGACCAAGTAAAGAGAATAGACACAATATTAATTTCAACACAACACGATGCAAAAATAGATATGGAAAAACTAAAAAAAGATATAAAAGAACAAGTAATAAATGCAGTAATACCATCAAATTACATAGATAACAAAACAAAATATTACATAAACCCAACAGGAAGATTTGTTATAGGAGGACCTTTAGGGGATACAGGACTAACAGGAAGAAAAATAATTGTTGATACTTATGGAGGATATGCACGCCACGGTGGAGGTGCATTTTCCGGAAAAGATGCAACAAAAGTTGATAGAAGTGCTGCATATATGTTACGTCATATTGCCAAAAATATTGTGGCAAATGGATATGCAAAAAAATGTGAATTACAAGTAGCTTATGCAATTGGGATGGAACAACCAATGTCAATATTTGTAGACACATTTAGAACAAACACAATACCAGAAGATGATATAATAGAAATGATAAATAGGAATTTTGACTTAACACCAAAAGGAATAATTGAATATTTGAATTTACGTGAGCCAATATTTACAAGAACAACCAACTATGGTCATTTCGGTAAACCAGAATTGCCATGGGAAAAGATTATTGAACTAAAGTAATTGCTTAAGTCCTTATTTGTATTTATATATTAAGAATTGTATTAGAACTTCAAAAGGAACGATTAGAAATAGATGAGTAACAAAAATATTTAAATTACATATAATAGCCATAGGGAGGAAAAAAGGTATGGAGAATTTCATTATAAACTCAATACTTTGGACACTTGCTCTTTATGGCTTATTTGAATTAATAAAACAAATAATATATATGTGTACATATACAAACATGAAGGCAGATGGAATATATGTAATTGTTGCAGTAAAAAATCAAGAAGAACGAATAGAAGGATTTTTGCGTTCAAGTTTATTTAGGATATTGTATGGGAAAGAAGATTATATAAAAGATATAATTGTTACAGATTTAGGGTCATCTGATAAAACAAAAGAAATCTTATGTAAAATGTCAGAAGATTATGAATGTGTGAAAATTGCTAATTGGAAAGAATGTAAATCTATATTGGATAATATAGAAAGTGTGAAAGAAAGTGCTACTAAGTAGTAAATGTTTTTATTTTATAATGATTAGAAATTACATCACTAGGAGGAATGTTTGATGGCAGTCTTATTTAAAATTTAGAGATAAAAAATATTCCATCTATGAGAAGAAATATTGTAATTGCAGATGTTTTCAGTAGATTACATTACATGGATCTTAGGGAAAACCAAAATTTATTTCTGATACCCTATCATTCTAGATGAAGATTATGGATAATTAATATATTTGGAGAAGATATTTATAGAGTAAAAGGATACATATATGAAATATATTGCAAAAAGGAAGATGATTTATATACATATATTTTTCCAATGCCTTTTGTTGATTTTAGTATTATGGATTGGATTAATGATATGGTAGATAGTAGTCTTTTTGGTAATACTAGATTTAAAGTTGTTTGTAATGATTTTTGCTTAGGAGAAGTTAGAAAGGTTTTGAAAGATGAAGTTGATGTGATTTGTATTATATAAAAGTAAAATGAATTTTGAAAAATATAAAATATATTATCTCATTCTTGAGAAAAAAAGTATTTTGTGATATAAAATGTAATAAATAGTATTATAATGTATTAATTTGGGAAAGGATTGTGTAAAATGAAGAAAAATTAGGGAAAGAATATATATTTTTACAAACCCATCATTTCCTGAATATGTAAAAATATGATATACAGATGATGGATTAACGTTATATTAGTTAGAACATAGGCTAGAAAAGAAAATATGTAATAATAAGGGAGTAAAATAATGCAAAAGTTTAATGAAGATACAAGGGTTAAAATACCAG
>CALYBE010000062.1 GCA_944393735.1 uncultured Clostridia bacterium | reverse complement strand
TAATGTTGCCTCTGATTTTACACTGAACAATAATAGAAAAGATAATGTAACAATAATAATTAATAAAAATTTTTTTATTTTCATATGTTCCCCCTTTTTCTGTTTTCAATTGTATCATAGTGTAAAATACTTTTCAAGAAAAAAATATCTACAAAAGTAGATATTTTTTATAAGTAACTCTGTAAGCCGGGTTCTGTCATTTAAAATAGTCATTTATCTAGGACATATATTACTATATGTCTCAAGCCACGCAATTTAGAAGGCGCCGAGCAGGCTTTATCTTCAATTTAGGTGTTGCTCCAGATGGGGTTTACACTGACCCAGTATGTCACCATACCAGCGGTGAGCTCTTACCTCACCTTTTCATCCTTACCATTTGCTTTAATCTTTTTTAGTACTATATTGTACAATAATTAATAAAATTTTCATTTTTTATCTAAAAGTCAAATGGCGGTTATTTTCTGTTGCACTTTCCTTAAGGTTTCCCTCACTAGACGTTATCTAGCATCTTTGCTCTATGGAGCCCGGACTTTCCTCTCGTAATTCCTTTCGGAAGCATACCAGCGACTATTCAACTTACTCGTATTTTATTATAGCATTTTTCGCCCCTCTTGTAAAGTTTGGGCTATGAAAAAATCATTATTTTTAGTACACTATACTGTTTATTTTAATTTTGTTTTTCTTTTTTATTATTTTTGTTAATTTTTAAAAGTTCGTCATAGAAACATACTCCTGCAACTTGTATATATGGAATAAGCCATAATAATCCTATTCCTAGTGAAAGTATTCCAAGAATTGCCCAACCTAAAAAAGAAAGTATTAATGCAAAAAATTTCCATCTATTTCCACGCATTAATTCTGCACTTTTATTAACAGCTACAGATGCTGCCATATATGGATTATCATATGCTACCATAAATGCTAAAGAATATAATAAACCAAATATTATTGACAAAATAAGTCCTAACAGATAAATTGCAATTCCTATATAAAATATATTACTTAATAAATTCCAATCAAGCTCTACATCTGATAATTCATATACTACAAGTGCTGCTCCATATAATGCTACATAAATAAATACCAAACCAATTATAAGTATTATTATAGGTACTATTAATTTAAGGAATATTCTTAAGTCCAATTTCCAAGCTCTTCCAAAATTTTTAAATCCTATTTTTAGAAAATCAAATGTTCTAACTTCTTCATTTCTTTTTATTTTAATCATAGAATATGCAAATCCTAGACTCAATGGAACATTAATAAATATTTGTATGATTTGAACAATAGTTTTTATTACAGATCCACTTTCAAATAATTCTGTTATAAATAAAATAATAAAAACTATTACTAAATAAGCTAAAGTTATACAAACACTTTTGCCCCACTTACCTCTTAATGCTTCTCTAGCTTGTCTTCTTATTTCAGATGCCTTCATTCTTCTTCTCCTTTCTCTTACTATAATATTTAATTCATATGATTATATTCTACCATAAAAAAGTTTTAAATCAAGAATTTTTTTACATTAAATTATGGATATTTTGTGAATTTTCAATTTATAACTTTATTTTTTTATATTGAATAATAAATCTAAAACTATTGTAAATAATTTTTACTTATGATATAGTTTTATGTGATTCTGTACATAATATTAATAATTATTTAAATGAAGGAGGAAATAGAATAAAAAATGTCAAATGATAAAAAAGAGGATGTAAAAATTGATAAAATGTATGGACGTCTTTGTAAAATGTCAAAAGAAGAAGTTATTTCTGAATTTAAAGTAAAAAAAGAAGGTTTAACAGACAGTGAAGTTACTCAAAAGCTTCGTACATATGGTTACAATGAAGTGAGTCGGAACAAAACCGAAAAAATGGTACAATTATTTATGGAAAAGTTTTATAACACCATTTAATAGTATTTTACTAGGAATTGCTTTAATTTTAAGTTATACTGACGTCTATTTAGCCGCTGACCCTAACTATGCAAATATAATTGTAATATTGGTTTTAGTGGCAGTAAGTACTTTTTTAGATTTCTTTTCAGAATATAGGTCAAATCTGGCTGCGGAAAAATTAAAACAATTAGTTTCAGCAACTACGACTGTAATAAGAAATGGTAAAAAAGTAAAAATTCCTTTTAAAGATCTAGTACTTGGTGATACTGTTATTCTTTCAGCAGGAGATATGATACCAGCAGATTTAAGAATAATAGAATCCAAAGACTTATATGTAGGTCAATCATCTTTAACAGGTGAATCTGATGCAATTAAAAAACTTGAGAATTCTGAAATTGCAGAAGATGAAATAGATAGTCTATCAGATATTGATACTATTTGCTTTATGGGAACAAATGTTATAAGTGGTTCAGCTACTGGTATTGTTGTTCTAACAGCTAATGATACTTACTTTGGAAAAGTTGCACATACATTAAATAATGGAAAACCAAAAACAGCTTTTCAAAAAGGAATTGAAAGTATAAGCAAATTATTAATTAGAGTTATGCTTATATTGATACCAATTGTATTTCTATTAAATGTATGGAAACATGATATTATAGTTTCTTTCACTTTCGCAGTTGCAATTGCAATTTGTATAACTCCATTACTATTACCAGTAATTTTATCTAGTAGTTTATCAATCGGAGCTATGCGAATGTCTAAAAAGAAAACTATTGTAAAGAAGCTTGATTCTATACAAAGTTTTGGCTCTATGAATATTTTATGTACAGATAAAACTGGAACTTTAACAGAAGATAAAATTGTCTTGGAAAAATATCTTGATATAAAGGGAAATGAAGATTTAAGAGTATTAAAATATGCTTTTTTAAATGCTTATTTTCAAACTGGATTACGTAGTAACATTGATGTAGCAGTAATAAATCGTGGAAAAGAACACAATATTGAAGGTTTTTCAAAAAATTATAAATTAATTGATGAAATTCCTTTTGATTTTTCTCGCCGTTGCCTTTCTGTAGCTGTCAATGACGGCTCAAAAACTTATTTAATTACTAAAGGTGCTGTCGAAGAAATCTTAAATATCTCAACAATGATTGATTACAAAGGAAAAATTTCTCCTATTACAAATGAAATTAAAGAAGATATGAAGAAAATAACCAAAGATTTAAATAAACAAGGACTTCGTGTTATAGCAGTTTCTCAAAAATGTGATTTAGAAGGAAAATACGATTTTGGAATTTCTGATGAAAGAAACATGGTTCTTATAGGATTTATAGCTTTTCTTGACCCACCAAAAGAATCTGCAAAATCTTCTATAGAAAAACTTGGAGAAAATGGAATTAGAGTCATAGTTTTAACAGGAGATAATGTTGAAGTTACTAAAAGTGTTTGTAGTAAAGTTGGCATAAAATCCCCAAAAATAGTGACTGGTACTGAATTAGATAAAATTGCTGACCCTGGTGTTAAAAGGCTTTTGAAAAAGATAAATATTTTTGCAAAACTATCACCTATCCAAAAAGCCCGTATAGTAAGATTATTAAAAGAAAGTGGAAATGTTGTTGGTTATATGGGTGATGGAATTAATGATAGTCCTTCACTTGTAAACTCTGATGTAGGAGTTTCTGTTGACACAGCTGTTGATATAGCTAAAGAATCTGCTGATATAATATTACTTGAAAAAGATTTACATGTTTTACTTGATGGTGTTAAAGAAGGTCGACATACTTTTGCAAACTTAATGAAATATATAAAATTAGCTGCAAGTTTTAATTTTGGAGAGGTTATGTCTGTTATTATTGCAAGTGTACTTCTTCCATTTTTACCTGAAACGCCTATACAACTATTAGTTGAAGGATTATTATATGATTTTGGTCAATTAACATTGCCATTAGATAATGTTGATGAAGAATATTTGAAAAAACCTAAAAAAATAGATATAAAAGGTTTAAAGCATTTTATGCTTTTTATGGGACCACTTAGTTCATGTTTTGATTTATTAGTTTTTGCTTTAGTTTGGTTTTCTTTTGACATACATGAGGCTGCCGTATTTCAAACTATTTGGTTTTCATATAGTGTAGTATCTAATTTAGTTGGTTTACATGTTATTAGAACTGCAAAAACTCCATTTAAGCAAAGCCATGCTTCAAAAGCAGTATATTTCTCATCAATATTGTTAAGTATTGTAGCAATGGTAATTCCTTTTACATTCTTAGGAAGAGCAATTGGTTTAACAGCACTTGAACCACAATATTTTACAGTTATTATTGGAGTTCCTATTTTATATTGCTTTGTTGCAATTTTTGCTAAGAAATTCTATATTAAAAAATTTGGTGAGTGGATTTAATTTTATCAATAAAATAAAAGCAAAAATTATAGCGAGAAATAATTTAAAACATCTAATTATTTCTCGCTTTTTTGTGTGTAGAAAATTTAAACCTTACAATTTTCTTTTCCTACAATATCTTCAAATACTTTTAAAATTTCATCAGTTAAATAAATTGCACCACAAGGTTTTAATTCATTATCATTTTTTACATTTACTGTAATATTATTTCTTTCACCATTAAAAAATCTAATAGCACCTCTAAGTTTTGCTTTTTGCTCTTCATTTAGATTTGTAATGTCTAAAACCAATTTCTTTGGCTTAGGAATATAGGTATTTTTTTCGTTTTTAATACTTTCATTAAAATTTTTAATATCTTGTGCCACTATTTTTGTTTCATCATCTTCTCTAATACTTAAACGTCCTTTTATCATTACAATATTTTCTTCAATTAATATATCCTGTGACTTTAAATATGTCGGTTCAAAAACTATAATTTCAGCAGAGCCATACAAATCTTCAATAGTTAAAAATACCATTATCTTATTATTTTTTGTATATTTCTTTTTTACTGATGTTATTATTCCTGCAATTTTTACATCTTGTCCATCGACAAATTTTAATTTTTCTTGTACATCTACATTTTCTTTTGAATTCTGCTCATCAATTTCTTTCATCTGCATTGAAGAAATGTTTGTATTTGCTATAATTTGTTCTCTTATCTTTTCTAATGGATGACCTGAAACATAAATTCCAAGCATTTCTTTTTCTAATGAAAGTAGCTCCCTTTCACTCATTTCAGGTTGTATATTAAAAGCATATTTTACATCACTTAGATTATTTTCTTTCGTATCTTCAGATGTTCCCAAATCAAACATTGAAACTTGTCCATTCATTCCACTCTTATTATATGATTGAATTGTATCTATGATTGTTTCAAATGAGGCTAATAGAGTTGCTCTAGTTTCTGGGAATTCTGAAAAAGTTCCAGCTTTTATTAAACTCTCTATACATTTCTTATTTACAGATTCACCAGCCATTCTTTCGCAAAAATCTGTAAAACTAACAAATGGACCATTAGCTTCTCTTTCTATAATTATGTTATCAACTGGCTGTAAACCTACATTTTTTATACTTCCTAACCCAAAACGAATCTTTCCAAGACTTTGAGAAATTGAATTATCAGTTGAATCATTTTTAGGAGTTCCAACTTCTTCTACTGTGAATTTTGAATAACTTTTATTTATATCTGGTTTTAATATTTCAATTCCAAGTCTTTTACATTCATCAATATATTCAGGTACTTTATCCAAATTTCCTAAGAAACTGTTTAACATTGATGCCATAAATTCAGCTGGATAATATGCTTTTAAATAGGCTGTTCTATATGCCACAACTGCATAACAAGCAGCATGTGATTTATTAAATGCATATTTTGCAAATTCAGCCATTTCATCAAATATCTTATTTGCTGATTTTGCATCTATGCCATTCCTTACACAACCAGGAATTACTACATTTCCATTTTCATCAACTTGACCATTTATGAATACATCTCTTTCTTTTTCCATAACATCAAGCTTTTTCTTCCCCATCGCTCTACGTACTAAATCTGCACGACCAAGTGAATAACCGGCCAAATCTCTAACTATTTGCATAACTTGCTCTTGATATACCATACAACCATATGTTACATTAAGAATTGGCTCTAAGCTTGGATGTGTATATTCATTATGACCAGGATTTTGTTTTCCTTTTATATATCTAGGAATTTGATCCATTGGTCCTGGTCTATATAATGAAACTCCTGCTATTAAATCTTCTAGGCAGTCTGGCTTTAATTCTTTCATGAAGTTTGTCATACCTTGTGACTCAAATTGAAATATCCCTGAGGTATTTCCATCTTGCCACAACTTATATACTTTAGGGTCTGCCATTTCTTTATCAAATTCTACATCTATTCCTCTACCTTTTTTTACTAAATCTATTGTATCTTGAATTACGGTTAATGTTCTTAGACCTAAAAAGTCCATTTTTAAAAGCCCAAGTTCTTCAAGTGTTGTCATTATATATTGTGTCGAGATTTGTCCATCTCTTACATATAAAGGCACATATGTATCTACTGGCTCTTTTGTGATTACAATACCACAAGCATGTGTTGATGTTTGCCTTGGCATTCCTTCTAATGCCATTGCTATATCTAGTAATTTATGTACTTGCTCATCTCCATCATATAACTCTTTTAATTCTTTGTTCTGCTCTAAAGATTTTGAAATAGTTATATGTGGCTCATTTGGAATCATTTTTGCAAGTTTATCAGACTCTGCATAAGGATAATCTAGAACTCTTGCAACATCACGTATTACCATTTTTGCTGCCATTGTTCCAAATGTAATAATTTGTGATACATGGTCATGTCCATATTTGTCTGCTACATAATCTATAACATCTTGTCTACGTTCATCACTAAAATCTACATCAAAGTCTGGCATACTTATTCTTTCTGGGTTTAAAAATCTTTCGAAAAGTAGTCCATATTTCATAGGGTCTATATCTGTTATCTCTATTGCATATGCAAGAATTGAACCAGCTCCTGAACCACGTCCTGGGCCAACTGGAATTCCATGGCTTTTAGCATAGTGTATAAAATCCCAAACAATTAAGTAATAATCTACATATCCCATTTTCTTGACTATTCCAATTTCATATTCAGCCCTTTCAAGTACTTCTTCTGAAGGATTTTCTCCATATCTCTTTTTTATTCCATCATCACATAATTTTTTAAGAAAATCATAATGTGTAGGAAATTCTGGAGGTACATCATAATTAGGTAATATTGTGTGTCCGAATTCAAATTCTACATTACATTTGTCTGCAATTTTTACAGTATTTTCTATCGCTTCTGGAAGAGCTGAAAAATAATTACTCATTTCTTCTGGTGATTTTATATATAATTCATCTGTCTCAAATCTCATTCTGTCTTCATCACTCATTCTTTTTCCAGTTTGAATACATAATAATATTTCATGATTATAAGCATCTTCTCTTTTTAAATAGTGAGCATCATTTGTTGCAACAATTGGAATATTCAATTTTCTTGCAAGTTGTACTAATTTTTGGTTTGCAAGAACTTGTTCTTTTATTCCATTATTCTGAATTTCAATATAATAATCATCTCCAAATACTCTCTTATGCCATAATGCAACTTCTTCTGCTTTTTCATTTTGTCCATTTAATAGAGCCTGATTTACAGCTCCTGCAAGACATGCACTTAAGCAAATTAATCCTTCATGATATTGTTCTAGTACTTCTAAATCAATACGTGGTTTATAATAATATCCCTCAGTAAATCCAATTGATACTAATTTACTTAGATTTTTGTATCCTTGATTATTTTTTGCGAGTAATATTAAATGATTATATCTGTTATCAATATTGGGTTCTTTATCATGTCTTGAACGTGCTGCAACATATACTTCACAACCTATAATTGGTTTTATTCCCTCTTTTTTACATGCTTTATAAAAATCAATAACTCCATACATTACTCCATGGTCAGTTATTGCCATTGCTTTCATTCCCAATTCTTTAGCTCTTACTGGTAAATCTTTTATTCTATTTGCACCATCTAATAAGCTATATTCGCTATGCACGTGCAAGTGTACGAATTCTGACATTCTTTACTCCTTTCGCATTCAAAATTTATTTGACAGAAACATATCAACAATTTTTAAATCTTTTTATGTTGCTATAAATTTTAATCTATTCTATCATAATTTATTGAAAATTTGAATTAATTTATTGATTTTTTTATAAAAAATGATATAATTATCATTTGTTGAAGGTAATATTTATACTTTACATTTAAGCAAAAATAAGAAAGGGATGATTGCATTTATGTATATTTTTGATAGAAAAATAAATTATTATGAAACAGATAAAATGGGTGTTGTTCACCATTCAAATTATATAAGATTTTTTGAGGAAGCGCGTTGTGAATTTTTAGAAGATGCTTCGTTGCCATATGATATGTTAGAAGAAAAAGGCATAATGTCACCAGTTCTTGGATTTTCTTGTAAATATAAACAACATGTTACTTTTGGTGATTATATTGAAATTCATACTTGGATTAAAGAATTTAGTGGTGTTAGATTTACAGTTTGTTATGAGTTATATAATAAAAAAACTGGTGCTCTTTGTGTTACAGGAGAATCTAATCATTGTTTTACTGATTCTAATTTGAAACCACTGAACATGAAAAAACATCATAATGATATATATGATAAGTTTTTAAAACTAGTAGAACAAAATAAAAACAAACAAGTTTCAAAGGTATAGGAGAATTGATTATTTTCCTATACCTTTGAAATTAGGCAACAAAAATCCCCGCCTTAGCCGTAAGTTGTTTGAATTTTTAAGGACCTGTCTTCGACAGGTGGGTGCCTACTTGAATATTCATGGGCTTCTTACTACTCGAAATGACAACTCATTTACTAACTTTAAAAAGTGTAAGCTTGCACGCCATATTCAAAGAATTTGGCCCCTCTTTTAACTTGTAGGTTCTAAAAATTCTATGCTACACGCACTATGCAGGGGTTTTTGTATTTGTTTTTGTTATATATATAATAGCATAATATCTTATTAATTTCAACCCTTTTAAGTTTAATTATTTATCAAAAATATTATGCCTTTTTTATTATATCTCTCTTTTCTTAATTTATACTCGTTTAATCTTTATTTTATAAATTTTATAATCCCATGATTTCTTTTGCAACTTCATTTATTGTTTTGCCATCTGCTGAAGCTCCCATTTGTGCTTTTGCTTCTTTCATTATTGCTCCCATATCTTTCATTGTTGTAGCTCCTAAATCAGAAATTATTTTTTCAAGTTTTGCTTTGATTTCATCTTTGCTTAATTGTTTTGGTAAATATTCTTGTAATATTTCAATCTCTTTATTTGTTTGATCTATTAAATCTTGTCTTCCTGCTTTTTCAAAATCTCTTAATGCTTCTTTTTTAGTTTTTACTTCTTTTGCCATTATTTCTATTATTTTTTCATCATCTACTTGTATTCCTTTGTCTTTTTCAATTTGTAAAATCTCTGCTCTTACCATTTGAACAGTATTTTTTCTTATTTCATCTTTATTTTTCATTGAATTTTTTAAATCTTCCATTAATTTTTCTTTTAACATATATATTCCTCCTATTTGAATTTGAAGATCATATTTGAATCTATTTTTTCTTAATTATTAACTAATATTATGTTTGGGTCTTCAATTTTTCCATAATTATATTATCACAATATTTTTTAAAATATCTACTCTCTCTCTTTTATCTATTTCTTCTTCAGTTTCAAAAAGTTTACTTGAAATGAG
>CALYBE010000061.1 GCA_944393735.1 uncultured Clostridia bacterium | reverse complement strand
CTGCTGCATATGCCCAGTTTGAGCTAGCATATACTTCTGAATAAGTAGACAATAATCCACTTGTTAATATTGTCATAACTATTATTGCTAATGTTTTTTTTAGTTTTACTTTCATATTTTCCCCTTTCTTACTTAACTTTGGAATTTAAAAACGCGTCTTCTTTCTTTCCAATATATTATATATATCACAAATATTTTTTGTTGTTAAAAAAGTTACAAAAAGTTACATTTTATTGTAAAATTTAATAATAATAGTATTGATAACAGTTCTTACTTTGGGTTTTATATCTGTATCAAAATTAAAATATTTTTTTAGTTTTTCTATATCACAATTATAATACATTTCTGTAGTAGCCTTATTTATTCTACATTTAATATTACTAGAAGAAGTATTATATATAGTTGCTATTTTTGAATAGATTTTTTCTAATTTTTCTAATTCCATCATTGGATTTGTTATAATATATTCAATAACTCTTACTAAGTATTGTGTTCCTTTATGAGAAATATCATAACCTAAATATAACAATTCCTCAGTTATACTGTTTTTTAATATATCGATTTTCTTTGAATTTTCTTTATATTCAAATAATTCATCTATTCTCATTAATATTTCATCCATACTAGTAGTTTTAAAAATAAGAGAGTGTACCATTTCATTTTGACATAGTTTTATAGAAGATTTTATTTCTCCAGATATAATTATAATTGAGTCTTGATATCTACTTTTATTTTTGATTTTTTCCATAATTTGTTTGCCATTATAGAAAGGCATTTTATAATCTAATAACACAACATCTATATCATTTTTTTGATTTAATATTTCTAAAGTTTCTTTTCCATCTTTAGTAATATTACATATTTTTATATTTTCATTTTTTCTATTTAAATAGTTCATTAAATTTACAGCGTACTCAACATTATCATCAGCTATCAATACATTTATCATAAAATTATCCCCTTTTTAATAATTAACTACAGTTTTAATCTTGGTTATTATTAAAAAAGTTCTTTGTAGCAATTATTAATTGACTCTTCTGGAAAATAAAATTTTGGCATGTTTTTTTACATTCTATCATAGTAGTCTAAAAAAATAAAGATATATAGAATTTTTATGTTGCGTTTAACAGATCTACACACCATATATTGAAGACTTTTTTTATATTGAAATTAAGTAAGGCATGTGATATAATAATTTTAAGGAAATTAATTTATTTACAATTTTTTTATGATAATTTAAGGGGGGATTATTATGAAACGGAAAGATAAAAAGAAAATATTTAATAATATTAATAATTTTTGTACTACTTATTGTTATATTACCAGGCATTTACATTTTAATTTGTATAAATAATACAATACCTAGTGTACAGGCACTAGAAGATGCAGATTTTATAATAAATTATATATCAAAAAAAGAGGACAATATAAAAACATTTATTGCGACAAAAGATATTTCTCTATATAACAATGGGGAAAATGAAGAATATTTCCTAATAGTCTTAATTGATAGATACAGTGTAGAAAATCAATTGTTAGAACACATTAATTCTGTTACAAAATTATACAAAATTGTATTTAAAAAGCGAAAAGTCATTAGTTCAGATAGCATAAATATTGAAGATATTGATTCTTATAATGATTATAGTGTTTTTCCTGAAGAAGTTATAACAAAATATAAGGAAATAAAAGATTCAATTGATTTGCAAGAATATTTAACAGAAAAAATAAATAGACAAATTGATGATTACTATTATGAAATTAATAAATAAAAATAAACAAACAAAAATTTAATAAAAAATAAAAAGTCTTCAACAAAATTGAGGACTTTTTTAGTATAATTGCTATCCTAATATAATTTTAGAGTATCTTCGATAACATAAACAACAGGCAATACATTTTCATCTCTTGTTTTTACTTCAAATGAAGTGTTTTGATTTTCATCTTTAAAAACAGAAACAACAACAGTACCAACTATATTTTTCATAATAACATCCCCCTTTTCTCTTGTACATAGAAAATAGTATAGCACTTTAATAAAAAGAAATTTGTCGAAAGGTGTCGACTAATAAAAAAAGTTTAACAAGTTAGGAGATTTTTTTTAATTTTAATGATACAATACAATAAAAAAATTATTTATTAAGATTGGAGAATACGCATATGGAAAAAATATTAAAAATTATAAAAGAAAGATGTCCACAAAATCACAAATGTCCTGCAGTAAATGTTTGCCCAGTAGGAGCATTATTACAAGAAGGATTTAATGCACCCAAAATAGATTATGGTAAATGTATAAGATGTGGAAAATGTTCTAATTTTTGCCCTAAGAAAGCATTAGTTTTAGAAAGTAATAATAAAGTAAATTATGCAAAAATGACCACGAATTATGTCAGATTACCACTAAAAGGTTCTGAAAACACAAGAGACTTAGGAGGATATCCTACTAATGATAATAAAGTAACTAAATTTCATGTATATATTAGAAGTAGTAGACTTACTAATATAACAGAAAAAGATAACGAAATTTTAAAAAATTATGGAATTACAGATATAATTGATTTAAGAGGAGTAACAAGCATACAATCAACATTTGTTAGTGATGATAATATAAATAAAGAATATTTCAAATTTCATTATATTCCTTTATCTACTATTGAAATGGAACAATATGCAAATAATGAACATGAAAAAGAAGATTTTAATTTTGGAATAGGATATACATATTTATTAGATAATAAGACAAAGATAAAAAAGATTTTTGAAACACTTGCAGATGCTGAAGGAGGAGTTTTATTCCATTGTACAGCAGGTAAAGATAGAACAGGGGTAGTTTCAGCACTTATTTTAGGTCTTTGCAATGTTGATATAAAAGATATTATAGCAAATTACGAAGTTACTCATACATATATTTTAAATTCAGATTTTATGGATAGATACACATCAAATTTGCAAAAATCATCACCTGAATTTATTAAGACATTTATAGAAAATTTATTAGATAAATATACTTCTTTTGAAAATTATATTTTAAGTTGTAATGTTTCAAAAGAAAAGATAGAAAAAATAAGAGATAAGTTTTGTGAGTAAAAATTGCTAATATATCTAAAAGAGTTTTTTTGGGACAATAAATAAAAATAAGTTATAATAATTTAGGAGACAAAAATGTATTGAACATGTTTATATAACATTTGTCAAAGACGGAGAAATAACACTCAATGAAGAAAATATAGATTACGAATGGTGCAAAATAGAAGATTTTATTAAAAAGATAAATTGGTTTGGAGATAAAAACATTTTAAGACTAGTTCTTAGTGAAGCATTAGAACATAAAATATTTTTTAAAACTGAACAAATAGATAAATTTGAAACATGAAACTTCTGAATATCAGAAGTTGAAATTACATTTTAACTGCAATAAACTTAAAATATGAGCAAGTGAAAATTGTACTAAAAACAAAAATTGAAAATTATTTTGTTTAGTACAAACCTTGCTCAATTTTTATTTAATATTAAAAAAATTTTACTATACAAAAATGAGCTATACTCTAACAGATGCAAAAAAATCAAAAAAATGTAACCAATTAAAAGAAAAACTGTCTTTATATATAGAAGGGAGAAAAGGTTGAAATACACATTTTTCCTGAGCCAGATAATGTACCTTAAGAAAGGAATTGAAAGAAATGGAAGATGAGGAAATAATAAATTTATATTGGACTAGATCTGAGAATGCTATTATTGAAACTGATAAAAAATACGGCAAATATTGCAATTACATAGCTTATAATATTTTACAAGACCAAGAAGATTCAAAAGAATGTGTTAATGACACATTTCTAAATACATGGAATGCAATTCCTCCAAAAAAACCAGTAATATTAAAAGCATTTTTAGGAAAAATTACTAGAAACTTAGCAATTAATAAATATGAAAAGAAAAAAACTAAAAAAAGAGGTGGAACTATAGAATTAGTTTTAGAAGAACTAGAAGAATGTATTCCAGATAACCATAGTTTTGAAGATGAAATAGAGCATAAAATGTTGGTCAATTATATAAATGATTTCTTAGAAACCTTATCAAAAGATAAACAAAAAGTATTTTTAGAAAGATACTGGTATTTGAATACAATTAAAGATATTTCAGCTAAAAACAACCTAACAGAAAGCAATGTCAAAATAATCTTATTTCGAATGAGAAAACAATTAAAAAATTTTTTAAAGAAAAGAGGTGTTGAATATGAAAAATAGTATAAAATTTTTAAAAGCCCTTGGAGAAATAGATGATAAATATCTTTATGAGAAGAATGTACAGAGAAATAATGAAATGAAAATTAATATTAGTAATTTCAAATTAAAGTATATATTAGCTCCAGCATTTATATTAGTCACAATAATAGCAGTTATAATGTGTAATAACACAAAATCAATAAACCAACAAATTATTGGCAATAATAATTCTATTTCTGACATTTTTACATTAAAAGTTTATTCTGCTGAAAAAGAAAATACATATTTAACAGAAAATTATAATATAGAAACAGAAGAAAAAATATTAGAACCAAAAGTAGAATTGTTACTTGCTAGTTTTAATCCGACTATGAGTTCCGTGCCAGGATTACCATTTAAAATAGAATTAAATAATGCAAACAATTTAGAAGATGAAATATTAATAACAACAGATAGTGGAAAAATTTGTACTTGGAACAAAGAAACAGGAGAAGTGAAAGCAAAAGGAAAATCAACTTCTATTACTAATACATGCACTTTATATTGGACTCCAGATTTTGAAGAAAGCGGTAATAACTCTATCAAATATGAACAAAATATATGGAAAGAAAGCGATATAAAAACTATTGCAAAAATAGAGATTTCAGTACAAAAAAATGATGCTGTTTTATATGAAAATGTGGTTTATATTGGTGAGAAAAATTATAATTATTATGCAATTTTATATTAAAAATATATTTTTTGTAGTTTAAGTTAGAATGTAAAAAACAGGGGCACAGGTAACAACCTGCGCCCCTAAAAGAATTTTGCAATCTAAGGCTATTAGCCCAAGATGGAGTCAATACCATCAATCATACTACTAATTTCATTGGCGTGATTAGCCAATTCGAGGAACAAAGCCTTCAACTTCTTAGCTTTTTCGCCTTTGATGAGATTGTCAATCTCAATCAACAGCTTAGAAACGGATTCAGAAACATCGGCTCGAGTTGCATCACGATTGATAAGTTGAGATAAAACAAGTTCCAATTGATTAATTCTGTTATGCAGATCAACTAAGCCATTAAGCTCATTCATGCTTTTTAGAGCCACAAGATTCTGTTGAATCCCAGCAACATACTGAAACAAATGCTTTCCTTTAACAGCATTCATGATGCCATTACGGTTTTCGTTAATTTCATCACGAATCTGCTGTAGAGCAGTAATGTTCAGTATAGGCCGTGCTGAGTCACTGTTTACAGACTTAGTTTCAGTGATAGGGTAACCGTTGTAGTTTTCCATGATGATCTCCTTTTCTTTTGCAAAGATTGTTGAGTTAACCTCAACTACTTATCAATTATACCACATTATGTAAAACAAATCAACTTTATAAGGAAATAATATAGAGTTGATAGCTATTTATAATTTTGTATAATAAAAGGACAAAATTTTTTTCTGGAGGCTTATGTTTTTTTGTAGTTTGAATGCAGTAACGCAAATGTAGATAAATTTTGAAAAAAGAGATGAGTTGTATCATGAATTAAATAAAGGAGAATAATAATATTGAAAAATAAAAGAATTTATGATATTTTAAAACTGACATAAAAATAGATTTATTAATCAAACATTAAATATAAAAATAAATGAAGGAAGGAGTGTATGATGTATTTAAGTTATTAAATATATCATACAAGAAAATATATGAATGAGCAACTTATAGATTATTTTATAGGGATTGCACAAAAACAAGAATCAAATGCACATGGTAGCAATAAAAAATGTTTTTTAATTGATGATTACGCATTATTAAAACAAAGATTTACTATTGATGAAATAGAAAGTATAATACCAATAACCGAAGAGTTAGAAAAAAAAGGTGTTAATGTGGCTAGAACTTTGGAATTTAAAGTAACTGGACAATATGTTCAAGATTGGAACAAAAATAAAAGTACACCTATATATGAAGGTTATGTCTTACAACAAAGAGCAAAAGGGACTCCATTATTAGATAGAACAAATTGGGATGAAAAAAACAAAAGATATCAGATAGATTATTTAAAACAAATAGATTCAATTTCTAAAGAAGGTCAAGATTTCTTTGATCAATTTGTAAAAGGATGGATGGAAATTCAAGAATCAGGGATACGAATCGACCCATCTAAACCAGGAAACTTTATTTATGAACAAGGAAAAGGAATAACATTTATTGATTTAGGTCTATCAGATAAAAAACCAGACATTTTAACAACAGTTTATGAACAATTTGCTGTAATATTAAATTTGAATGCATATAACAAATGTTATCCAGAAATAAAGCAAGCTGTTCAAGAAAGATTGAGTATTATAGCAGAAAAATATAAAAATGCGATTAAAGAACAAGGAATTGATATAAATGTTTTTAATCAAGTGATAGATACAAAAATTCCAAAAGAAATATCGACACATAGCAAACAGAAAGAAACAACTTCTAAAGATGAAGTTTCTAGACTTGAAGAGGCTATTAAAAAACATTTAGAAGAAGAAGAAAGAAAAAAATTAGAGAGTAAAAATTTACAAGCTGAAAGAGAAGAAAAACAAAGAATAAAAAGAGAAAAAAGAGAAGCAGAAATAAAAAGGTTAGATGAAGAAGAACAACAAAAAAATAGCAATAAACGTAATGATTCTAAAATGTATGCTTTATTAAATGCTTTAATAAAAAAAGGGATTATTCCAGAAGATGAAGTAAGTTTGTATAAACATGTATTCCAAACAAAAACAAATATTTATTCAGATTTAAATCCTCAATTGTTCAAAAAACAAAATATGAGTGCAAGTTTAGATGGTGTTATAACTGGTCCAGAAAACAGTGACATTAAAATTGATATGAGAAAGATGGAACTAAAATCTGATACTGAAATTTCAGACCAAACATATGACCAAATTAAAGTTTCAGTAGAAAAATATTTTATACAACATTTCGAAGATATTGCAATAAATATAGATACTAAATTATTAGAGTATTCTCAAATGAGGAAAATGAATAAAGATGGCTTACTTAAAGAAGAAGAATATATAAATTTTAAATTATTAGAAGCTGAATTATATGAACTTTCAAATGGCAAAGAATTGTTCTCAATTTTAGGTATAGAAAATGAACAAGTATTTGAAGCATCAGATAGAGTTTCTGGTTATTTACAAGAAATAAATGAGATTTCAGAAAATGAAAAAAATGAAATAGAAATCAGAAGAAAACAAACAGATAGAGAATTTTTATATGAAGCTTTTAAAGGAACGGGTATAACTGATTCAACAAAGTTAAGAGAACTATATTATAGTCAAGATGATTTTAGAGCATCAGAAGAAGATTTAGAAGCAGTTTTATCAAGCATTTCTAATATAGTTACTGTAATCCATCCGGAAGTAGGAAAAGAAGATTTTAAACAAGTGGCAGAAACTAGTATAGGAGAAAAGCATATAGCTTTTAAAGCACTGCAACTTGCAAGTCAAGAGCCTGAAAAGAGTGATAATAATAGGAGTCAAGGAGAATAAGTATAATGGTAACAAAAGAATTAAGTGAAGCAGCTGTTGAATTCAAATGTATATTAGAAAATTCATCAAAAGATATAGTAGAAAAAATTCCAATAAAATTTTTAGATTTTATAAACAAAATTGCATCAAAAACATATAAATTTAACTATGACAAAAGTAAAAGTTTAAATGAGCAAAATTTAAAACCGGAAACAAGAGGATTAATAGCATTAGTTTATCAAGATTATATTTGTAATGATGAAGAAAGAAAAGAATATATACAAAAGAGTCAATTGTATGATAAACAAATGGAAGAGTTAAAAAGAGAAAAATACAATACGGATAATATATTCAAAAATAAAAAGAACTATTCAGAAAATATAGAAAATAACATTTCAACAGAAACAGCAATTGTTGAGTATAAAGAAAAAAACTTTATTCAAAAATTGTTTGATAAAATAAAACATTTATTGGGAAGAAATAATTAAAAAAGATTGCAAAAACTAAATATTTAGAATTTAAATGAAAATTAGATTTTTAAAAGGTAATAATATGAAATATAATTTATTAAAGTTAATCAATAAAATATTTAATAAAAAAAATAATAAGATAGAGTCACTTCCACCAACTCAAAGAAAAAAAACTATTTCTTATAGTGAACCCATTGAGATTGATTTTAAAAATATATTAAAATTTAATATGTCTGATACAGTTAGAAATGGCAAAAATAATAATAATCAAATATTATTACAAGAAATATTAGCAAAATCAAAAAAAGAAAAAGATTTTAAGGTATCAATAGGAAACCAAAATGTGCACATTAATTTAGAATCTAAAATTCCTTTTATATTAATCACACCATCTCATTTAGAAAATGGACAAGCATTAGTAATGGAATCAAATAATTTAGAAACCAATAATATAGAATTATTACTAAAACAAGCGTTAAATACAGGAAGAGAACTAAATGATATTTTAAATGGAAGCAATCCCATTTTAATACCAATATTACCAAGTGAATCACCAACTGCACCATATTATCAACAATTATCAAGAGAATGCTTTGAAAATGGAAAAAGACCAGATTTAGATATTTTAGAAACAATAGATAAAGCAAAAGAAATTATGTATAAAGAATATAACACAAAAGTAAATGATAAGATATTTTTAAATGGTTATTCAACATCTGGTTGCTTTGCCCAAAGATTTTCTTTAATTCATCCTGAACTTATTGATACTGCATGTATAGGTGGTGCAAGTGGAAGTATCCCTATTCCAAATACAGATTTAGATTATCCACTAGGCATTAAAAATTACGAAGAATTATTTGGAAAAAGTTTTAATATAGAAGAATATAAAAAAATTAAATTTGATTATTATGTTGGTAGTTTAGAGTGTGAAATAAAATCTTTAACTAGAACTGATGAAGATGGAAATTTAGCACCTATGCATGATATGAGTTATTTTAACAGAAGTGTTCCACCAGATGTGGGTAGAGTTCAAAGAAAAAATTTGGGTCAAGATATGTTTGAGAGAGCTGAAAAAATAGTAAATATTCTAAAAAATATGGGAATTAATATAAGCCATAGAATTATACCTAATAGAACACATAATAACAAAGAAGCTATAGAACTGATGAAAAATAATCCAAATTATAAAGATATAAAGGGTATTTATGATGAGCAAAGACAAATAATTAGTTCATCATTTAGAAATATGTTACAAAGAAAAAATAATATGAAAAAAGAAAATAATGAAATTTTGAAAGATTAAAAGTAAGACTGAAATATTTTAAAATTACATTTTCTACAAACATTAAATTAAATAAAAAAATTAAAAGAGGAATTTTGAAAAAGTTTTAGAAAAGAAAAAAGGCTAAAAATAGCCTAAAAACAATTTGAGGAGCTTGTAAAAAGCTCCTTTTTCTGGTCGAGGCGGACGCTTGGGTATAGCCTCTATCCTTAGAAACAAGCCATATTCAAAAATACTTGTCAAGCAGTTTGTAAGCAGTTG
>CALYBE010000060.1 GCA_944393735.1 uncultured Clostridia bacterium | reverse complement strand
CTCTTCTAGCTTTAACTTCAAGAACTGGCATTACATTTTCTAATGCTGCTTCAAATACTTCTAAAGGATTTTTTCCTTCTTTTTCTTTTATAATATTAAAAGCATCATAAACAATATTTTGTGCAACTGATTTTTTACCATCTAACATGATGTTATTTATTAATTTTGTAACAACTTTGCTATTATATATTGGATCTGGTAATACATCTCTTTTTGCTATAAATCCTCTTCTTGGCACTATTCTTCACTCCTTTTCTTTTTTGGTAAGGAATTGTTTTTTATTTATATATTTTTATGGCAATTTTGGTTGCCAACTTATGAATAAATGAACTTTATTTTCCTTACTTTTTTCGTGATACCTATAAGGTATCTAAGTTACTCTGAGAAGCTTCTGCTTCCCCGTATAGTGCTACATAATCTATTCTAAATTTAAGTACCTTAATTTAGTAAATTGTGTGCACTAATCTTTTTTTTATACAACTTTGATATAATTTTAATAAAAATATATTATTTTTTTAGTTGCATAATTACTTTTAACAACTTGTTTTAGTCAAGTGGTTATTTTATTTTTTTGGGCGTTTTGCACCATATTTTGAACGTCCTTGCATTCTGTCTTTTACTCCTGCTGTATCTAATGTTCCTCTAATAATATGGTATCTAACACCTGGAAGGTCTTTTACTCTTCCTCCTCTGATTAGAACTACACTATGTTCTTGTAGGTTATGTCCTATACCTGGGATATAAGATGTTACTTCATAACCATTTGAAAGTCTAACTCTGGCAACTTTTCTTAAAGCTGAATTTGGCTTTTTTGGTGTTACAGTTTTTACTACTGTACATACCCCTCTTTTTTGTGGTGATCTACTGTCTGTTAATTTTTTGTTTTTTGAATTCCAGCCATGTTGTAATGCTGGTGCTGTAGATTTTGCCTTTGTAGTTTGTCTTCCTTTTCTTACTAATTGATTAATTGTTGGCACTTAAATTTCACCTCTTTCTATATTTTATTTTTGTTTTGCTCGAGATTGTATTTTTACAATCTTTTACAAAAAAGACCGCTACAAAAATTGCTATTTCTTAGCAAATTTTATTGCGGTCTTTATTTTATCATCTTTTCCTTATTATGTCAATGCTTTTATCAATATTTTTAAAATTACTCATGTAGTTTTTTATAAGTTATAGTAATTAATTTAAGTAATATACATCACAAGCATTTAATCTTTTTAAATATTCACTATTTGTTAAATTCAAAGCTTTTTTTATTGTATCTATTAATTCATCATTTTCTTGTCCTTCATTTATAAATACTACAATACCTTTTGAAATGTCTTTGTCTTTAAAAATTTCTTGAATATTTTCTTCTGTGCAATCAAGATCTTTAGCTATATATGATTCATCTAATATTGAAAATAATAAAATATCATCTAAAAATCTATTGTTTTGTGAATTAAATAAATATATTGTTGGCACATTTAATTCATTTCCAAGTTCTTGCACTATTTCTTTTTTGTCACTATACATAACTTGTGGTTCAATTCTAAATATCGCTGGTGCTATTAGAATTGCTATAAGTGTTATTACTATAATTTTATTGCTCTTTTTTTCATCAAAGATTGTGTGTAATAGTTGGTACAAATAAAATATTACTAATACAAATATCAATCCACAAATTGGCATTATATATCTTAATTCAATCCATGGTGATGCTATTGCAACTATTATAAAGTAAAATAATGTTGGAATACATATCATTTTTACAAATTTATTTTTTTCTATTTTATTTGTATTTTCCTTTTTCTTTTTATATATTAAAATTCCTATAATTGCTATTAATATAACAAGTAATAAGTTGTTAAATCCATATACATTTACTATAGCTATATATGCTAATATATTAAATAGAAATTCTTTTAGATTTAATAGATTACTCATTACACCTTGTCCTCTATATCCAAAGAACATGTGCTGTATTGAGTATGGAAATATTATTAAAGATGCTATTCCTGCAATTGCCATTGTTATTGTGTAATATATTAAGTTTTTGTATTCTTTATTTTTTATGTATTTTATTGCAAATATTATATATAACATTACTAAATAGAATAAATAGTAATAGTGTGTTAATGAACCTACTAATGCTGATATTCCAATAAATATTAATAACTTTATATTGATTTTTTCACTTTCTAATAGTTTCATATGTAAAAATGTTGTTATTAATACATTTAATGTTGATAATGCATACATTCTGATATATATTACATTTGTTAATGATGCCATCGTAACAGATGAAACAAATGCTAATATAATTGCTTTTCCTTTTGCTCTATCTTGTTCTTTTAATAATTTTTTCAATATTAAATACATGAATATTGTAATAAATATGTATATTACTATGTTTATAACTATTCCTGGCCATTTTGAATAATGGTCTTTTGCAAAGCCCATTGCAAATCTTAATATTAAATAATATAAAGGTGGATGAACATCATTTTTCTGGTTTTCATATACTTGACTATATTTTCCTACTTCGTCATCATCTACTGATAAATAATCTTCATAATATTTACCATTATGCCAATTATCATAAAAATCTTCATTGTTTTGTATTTCTGTTCTTTCATAGCTTGCTAATCCAAGTGAATATGCTTCGTCCATATGTATATATGATTTATTTATTCCACATATAATATATATTATTGTTTGTATTACTAAAAATATTGCAATTATTATTTTTTCTTTATTGCTGTCTTTCATTTATCTACTCCCCTTTGTTTAATTTTTAATATTTCCCTCTGGAAGAGTATTTACTTTATTAATATTGAATATTTTTCTTAAGAAGTATTTGATTTTATCTATTTTTGTTGTTACTCCTATAGTATCTATTTTTGAATTTCTATTAGCATTTCTACTTATTTTTTCTATTGCTTTTTGCTCTTCTTTACTCATTTTTGCTTCTTTTATGTATGAAAGATTATATATTATTTCTGGCAATAAATTTGGTTCTATAATTCCAATTTTTGAAAATGACATTGCATAATTATATATTAGTTTATTAGTATCTTGGTTATACTTTTCTCCAAATTCTTCTATAATTTTGCATATTATAGGGTCTAGTTTTTTTATTACTTTTCTATCAAAATTTTTATATCTAGATAATGCATATTTAGCGACTCTAGCTGCAATTTTTGGTCTAATTCCATAATCTCCAACTAAAATATTTTCTTTACATGGATATTTTGTTATGATTTCTCCATTACTTATTTGTGCTTTATAAACAAGCTCTCCGTCTTCTATTTTTACTACTATGTTTTGTAGAGTTAATGGTAGACTTTTATTTGTTTCTTTATTTTTACTTATTATTTTGTTATCTTCAAATGTTATTATTTCTTGTTCTTTTAATGGATCTATTCTTTTATTTTCAGCTTCATCTATATCTCCTGTTGTTGACCATTCAACAAATTTTTCAGTTTTTGGTTCTTCTGTTTGTTGTGTTTCTTCTGTTGAAACAAAGTTTACAACTTGGTTTTCTTTATCTGAGTCAGGTTCTTTAACATGTATTTTGCCAACAGGTTCAAATCCTTCAATTTTTATTTCTTCAAAAGGTTTGAATTCTTCTACAGGTTTAAATTCCTCTACATGAAGTTCTTCAATATTAGGCCCTTCAACTGGCTTGAATTCCTCGATTTTAGGTTCTTCAACAGGTTTAAATTCCTCTACATGAAGTTCTTCAATATTAGGCCCTTCAACTGGCTTGAATTCCTCAATTTTAGGTTCCTCAACAGGTTTGAATTCTTCAATATGAATTTCTTCAACTGGCTTGAAATCTTCAATATTTAATTCTTCTATTGGTTGTTCTTCTTGTGGCACAAAATCCTCAACTTGGATTTCTTCATCTTGTTTAGCTTCTTGAACTTTTCCTTCTCCTACTTGTGAATATTCTTCTACTTTTGGTAATGTTTGTTGTTCAGGAACTATAAATCCATATATATCTCCATGTCTTATGTCTTTTTGTAATGTTGATAATTCTAATATGCTACCTTCTATTTTTTGTCTATTGTTTTTTAGTCTTGCAATTTCTCTTAAATTGGATTCATATTTTTTCTGTTGTTTTTCCCATTCTTGTACAGCTTCTTGAGATAGTTCTGGAATTCTTCCAAATCTTACAAAAAACTCTTGTTTTTGAGATTGATATTTTGAAGTTCTTTCTTTTTGCTCTACATTACTAGCCATAATTTCTTGGATTTGTTCATCTATTATGCGTGTTTTTCTTATGTCTTCTGCTATCAAATTGTTTAGCTCAATGGATAGCTGACTTTTTATCTCTACAAGTTTAGAATCTATTTGTTTTTGCAAAGTTTGGCTTTCATTTCCTAAATTTGATATTTCTTTTCCAAGTTCATCAATTTCTGATTTTATGTCTTCTGACTTAAAAACTCTGTTAAGACCTTTTTTGAAATTTCTGTCTTGAGCCGCTTCGACTCTTTGAGTTTCTATTTCTGAAATTTGTTGTTGTGTTTTTCTTTTTTCTTCCATGTAATTTTGCAATTTTTCTTTTATTTCTTCTAATCTATCCATTTTCCAGTCTTATCAAGTAACTGCTTACTCAATAAACTCCTTTCTTTTGTTATATCTATTAATATATTTTTAATTCTATCACAACGTTTTTTTTTGCGCAATACTTTACTGTCGATTTTTTTAGGTTTTTTATATATTAAGATTTTTAGTATTATTTTTTGTCTAAAATTGCATAAAATTGGTCTAAATTTTTAAGAGCTCTATCTGCTAATTTTCCATATTTTAATTTTTTGTCTTTTGTTTTTTGGTCAAGTTCTGGTAATATTCCAAAATTTGCGTTCATAGGTTGAAATTTTTCGTTTGGAGTTGAAATATATTTTGCTAATGCTCCTATCATTGTTAATTCTGAAAATTCAACTTTTCCTTGCAATTTGTATTGTGCTACTGCATTCAATGCTGAAACCATTCCAGATGAAATTGATTCTACATATCCTTCAACTCCAGTGATTTGTCCAGCAAAATATATGTTTTTATTATTTTTTAAATTATATGTACAATCTAATAATTTGCTTGAATTTATATAAGTATTTCTATGCATTACACCATATTTCATAAATTCGGCATTTTCTAGACCTGGTATCATGCAAAATACTCTTTTTTGTTCCCCATATTTTAAGTTAGTTTGAAATCCTACAATATTGTATATTATTCCATCTTTATCATCTTGTCTTAATTGAACTACTGCATATGGCCTTCTTCCTGTTCTTGGGTCATCAAATCCTACAGGTTTTAATGGTCCAAATCTTAATGTGTCTATGCCTCTTTTCGCCATTATTTCAATAGGCATACATCCTTCGAATATTTCTCTTTTTTCAAATTCGTGTAATGTTACTACTTCTGCATTTATTAATTCTTGCACAAATTTTTCATATTCATCTTTATTCATTGGAAGATTTATATAACTTGCATCTTGTGTTCTTAGTTTTGCATACCAATCATCAGTACTCTCGTTTTTTTGTTTTTCTTGGTCATATCTATTTCCATAAAAAGCTATGTCAAAGTTTATGCTTTCTTTAGTTACAATTGGGGCTGCTGCATCATAAAAATAAAGCTTGTCTTCTCCTGTTAGTTTTGAAATTTCTTTTGCCATCCCTTCTGATGTTAATGGTCCAGTTGCTATTATTACAATTCCTTCTTGACTCATTTTTTCAACATCTGTTACTTCTTGGTGTATTACCTCTATTAAGGGATTTTTTTCAATTTCTTCTGTCACTCTTTTTGCAAATAATTCTCTATCTACTGCTAATGCCTGTCCTGCCGGCACTTGCGTTTCATCTGCTATTTTTATCAAAAGAGAGTTTAAATATCTTAATTCTTCTTTTAATAATCCACATGCATTTGTATGTAAATTTGATTTAAAAGAGTTACTACATACAATCTCTGCTAAATTTTTATTACTATGTGCTTCTGTGTATTTTATTGGTTTCATTTCATATAATTTTACTTTTATTTCTTTTTGGGCTATTTGATAAGCTGCCTCACATCCTGCAAGGCCTCCTCCTATAACTGTTATATAATCTTTCACTTTTTTAAATAGATGTTGGCTTTAAAAGCCAACATCAACTCCTTGTATAATATATTTAGGTTTTTAAAAGGTAACCTATAAGCCTTTATTTTTAATTATATCTTTCTGAAATATAATTTTACTATTCAAATAATTTCAATATTTCTTCTTTAGAAAGCTTACTAATAAATGATGTTTTAGTGTCAAGCATATTGTCTATAAGTTGAGATTTTTTTTGCTGTAATTCATATATTTTTTCTTCTATAGAATTTTTAGTAATTAATTTATAAACTTGAACATTATTTTTTTGACCAATTCTATAAGCTCTATCTGTTGCCTGATTTTCTGCTGATGCATTCCACCATGGGTCATAATGAATTACCATGTCTGCTCCAGTTAGGTTTAAACCTGTTCCACCAGCTTTTAATGAAATCAAAAATACTTTTATATTCTTGTTTTCATTGAATTCATCTACCATTTTTATTCTTTCATCAACTTTTGTTGCTCCTGTTAATTTAAAATATGCTATATTATTTTCTTGTAGCTCTTTTTCAATAAGTTCAAACATTGATGTATATCCTGAAAATAGTAAAATTTTGTGTCCTGATTCTGTAGCATCTTTGACTATTTCAATACATTGTTCTAGCTTACTACTTCCATCTTTATAATTTTTTATAAATAGACTTGGGTGACAACAAATTTGCCTTAATCTGGTAAGTGCTGTCAATACTTGAATATGGCTTTTTTCAAATCCTCTTAAATTTATTGTTTCTGCCACTTCTTGCTTTGCTTGTGCCAAATAGTTCAAATAAATTTTTTCTTGCTCTTCTTTCATTTGGTTATTTAAAACTGTTATTGTTTTTTCAGGTAACTCAGTCAATACTTGCTTTTTAGTTCTTCTTAAAATAAACGGCTCTATCAACATTTTCAATTTTTTTATTGTTCTTTCATTATTGTCTTTTGTAATTGGTGTTTCATATTCTGTTTTAAATTTTTTATAACTAAATAAGTATCCTGGCATTATATAATCAAATATTGACCATAATTCAGCTAATGAATTTTCTATTGGTGTTCCTGTTAATGCATATCTTGTATCTGCTAAAATTTCTTTTACTGCTTTGGCATTTTGTGTGTTGCTGTTTTTTAAATATTGTGCTTCATCTGCTATAGCAAATCTGAATTGGTATTTTTTTTCTTTATATAGTTCTATGTCTCTTTTTAATAGGTCATATGAAGTAATTATTAAATCATATTTTTCTAATGAATTTATTTGTTCTTTACGTTCTTGAGCAGTTCCACGAATTACTAGTGTTTTTAATCCGTTAGTAAATTTCTGGGCTTCATTCTGCCAATTTAATGTTAATGAACTTGGGCAAATTACTATTGATGTTCTTTTACCTTCTTTTTTATTATCTGTTGTGTTTGTATCACTATTATTATCTGAATTATTGTTTTGCATAGTATTGCTTTCTTCTACATATCCTGCAATTATTGATAACATTTGAATTGTTTTTCCAAGTCCCATGTCATCTGCTAAAATTCCTCCAAATTTATAATTATCTAGAACTTTAAGCCATTTATATCCTGTTTTTTGGTAATATCTTAGTACATTTTCAACACTTTTTGGAATTTTTATTTCAGTTTCTGCATTTTCTTTGTCTAATCCATTTACAATTCTTCTATATTCTATATTTTTATCTATTTGCGTATTTGGAATAGCTTTTAGTAATTGGTTTAAATATAAACTTCTATTTACTGGTAAACGTATATTTCCTTTTTCTAAATCCTTATAGCTAAGATCCATTCCTGTCATTAATTTGTCTATAAAATCGATGTCTTGATTTTCTTCTAAGTTTATGAAGCTTCCATCTTTTAGTTTATGATATTTTTTCTTTAGGTTGTATTTTGTCATTATTTCTTGCAATTCTTTAACATCTATATTTAAGTTTTGTAAGTCAATAGTTAATAAATTATTTTCTACTTTTACCCCTATGCTTCCTATTTTTGGTTGTTTTACTTGTTTTGTTTTGAAATTATCTGTTACCATGACTTCAAATTTTTGCATGTATTCATTAATTTCTTCTGATAGGAAATTATAAATTTTTTCTTCATCTGGCAATATGAAACATTCTTTTTGTGCATAATACATAAATCCTGTTTTTCTTAACATGTTAAGTGCTTTGTTTTCTGCAATTACATCTCGTGGATATTTGATGTTAATTTTACTCTCTAGTGGGTTAAATTCTTCTTCTCCATAACAAAATCTTGCATCTGCCAATATATAGTCATTTTCATCAAAGTCTAGGAATAATTTTACACCTAATTTTTTAGGTTTGTATTGTTCTAGCTCTTCCTCTTTTATTCCTTTAAATTCTATGTAATCTTTTAATTTTGGTAAAATTACTGAGAACAATTCTGGCAATTGTTCTTTTCCAAAGCTAATTTCTGTTATGTAGTTTTGTTTAAACATATTTAATAGCCTTAGTACAGATTTCTCATATTTTTTACTACATCTAGCAAAAGTATATTCTTGTAATATATATTGATATTTTTTTCCAGTAAAAATTTCAATCTCTCTTGTAATATCAATATTTTCATTTGTTACAATTTTATATTCGTCTCCTTTGGATTTTTTTACTACAAAGTGTAATTCAGGGTCTTTTTCTAAAAATTCTACTTTATTTTCAGTGTATTCTCTTTGAAAAGTTACTTCTTTATTTTTTAGAATATCAAAAATCTCATCTAATCCACTACTATTTAATGAAATATATCCTTCATTTAGCACTTTACCATAATATCTATAATTTGAGTTGGCTCGTGAATTTACAAATTTAATCATTTCTGCATGTTTTAATATAAAATCTAGTAGTTCTTGGTCTTCTTTTATAAATGCTTCTCTAGTATGAATAAATTCTAGTTTATTACCATATTTAAATTTTTCTCCATTCATCATTTTATCATAGAACTCTGTTAGGTCTTTTATTTTATACATTCTTTGATTGCCTATCTTAAACTCTATTCTCAAGCTATTATAATATTTTTCATATATAAGTTTTGGTTCAATTTTTATTTTATTTTTAGAATTTTCTTCTACTTGTTTTTCTTCTACTTCATGCATTTCTTCTTCATATAGCTCATTCACTATTTGCCTAAAACTCCTGTATTTAGAGTCTTTTCTTAAATTTTTATTTACTTCTATTATGTCTTTCTTCTTTAACATCTCTTCATATTTATTGTTTTCTGTAAATTCCATCATTGTTGAAACTATGTGTTTACATGCTGCATATCTTCCTTTATCATCTAAGCATTCACAAGTTATATCTTCTATTTCTCCATCTGATACATATATATGTGTTCTATAAATTTCTTGTCCTGTTACTTTTCCAGTAATTTCAAAATTGTTACCATCTTCGTAATTGATTTTTTCTATTTCTGTTCTTCCTGTTCTTACGTATAGTCTTGCTTTTTGTACTCTTGTTTCTCCTGCATTTTCGTATAATTCATTTACTACTTCCCTATTTACTAACATTTTTAATCTTATTCCTTCCTAAAGACATAAAACCTGGTTGGAAAAAAATTATAATTATTTTTTCAACCCTTCTCCTTGTATAATCTTGGCTTTTAATTATAACCTATTTTTGTCATATTTTCAAGTGATAATAACTTTTATTTTGAATAATTTTTACATGCTAATTAAAAAAGTAAAAGCAATTAAGAAGACACAATATATACTTTACTCTTACATAGCCTTTTAATGTACAA
>CALYBE010000059.1 GCA_944393735.1 uncultured Clostridia bacterium | reverse complement strand
ACAAGATATGAATTAAAACCAGCAGAAGGAGTACGTGTAAGCAAAATAGCGAATTTATCAGATGACATAGCATTAAACTTAGCTGCTGAAACAATAAGAATTGAAGCACCAATCCCTGGAAAACAGGCTGTTGGAATAGAAGTACCTAATTCAGAAAAAGAAATAGTTAATTTAAGAGATGTATTAGAAAGTGATAAATTCAAAGATAGTAAATCAAAATTAAGTGTAGCATTAGGAAAAGATGTTGCAGGAGATGTAGTAATTGCAGATATGTCTAAAATGCCACATACATTAATTGCAGGTTCGACTGGATCAGGAAAGAGTGTGTGTATAAACACAATTATTACAAGCATAATATATAAAGCTAAACCAAGTGAAGTAAAACTTATAATGGTAGACCCAAAAGTTGTTGAACTTTCAGTATATAATGGAATACCACATCTATTAATACCAGTAGTTACAGATCCTAAAAAAGCAGCTGGAGCATTAGCATGGGCAGTTCAAGAAATGGATAACAGATATAATTTGTTTGCACAAAAAGGAGTTAGAGATTTAAAAGGATTTAATGCACTTGCTGAAAAAGAAGATGGAACTGGAAAATTACCACAAATCGTAATAATTATAGATGAGTTAGCAGATTTAATGATGGTTGCTGCAAAAGAGGTTGAAGATTCAATTTGTAGACTAGCACAAAAAGCAAGAGCTGCAGGAATGTACTTAATAATTGCAACACAACGTCCTTCTGTTGATGTTATTACAGGTATAATAAAGGCTAATATACCATCAAGAATAGCATTTGCTGTATCATCACAAGTAGACTCAAGAACAATTTTAGACCAAGTTGGAGCCGAAAAGCTATTGGGAAAAGGAGATATGTTATATTATCCATCAGGAGCTCCAAAACCAACTAGAGTTCAAGGCGCATTTGTGTCAGACGAAGAAGTAGAAAGAATAGTTGAATTTATTAAATCAAATGGTGAAGCTACATATAGAGAAGATATATTAGATTCAATAGAAAATAGTGGCAAAGAAAAAGAAATGCAAGAAATGACATCAGGAAAAGATCCAGATGATAATACAGATGAGCATTTAATGGATGCAATAGAATTGGTAATTGAAACTGGTCAAGCATCAACATCATTTATTCAAAGAAAATTTAATGTTGGATATGCAAGAGCAGGAAGAATTATTGACCAAATGGAAGAAAGAGGAATAATTTCGGGATATCAAGGAAGTAAACCAAGACAAGTGCTTATGACAAAAGAAAAATGGGAAGAATTAAAAATGGGAACTAGCCAAGAGAGTACTGGATAGAAAATACAATAAAGAGTACTTTTGAGTTTTCAATTTTTAGACTAAAATTCAAATATGGTGAGAAAATAATTTAAAATAGAGTGAAAGGAGAAGATATGATAAAAAAGTTCATAAAAAATGACATAAATGAAGAACTAGAAGACGTCTTAGAAAAAAAGAATATTGATGAAAATGTAAAAAACCTTCTCCAAGATATTCTTTATAAAATAGAAGTATCATATAAAGATTATCAAAAAGTAAAGACAAAAGAAAAAAGTGAAAAACAATATCTAGGAGAAATAATCTCTAATATACAAAAAAAGTGTAATCAAATAAAGATAATAGAATTTAGTCAAAGAGTTAATATAGAAAAAATACAAAAATCTTTAGAAAAAAAGAAGTATTATGTAGATGATAGAAAAATAATAACTTATCCTATTGAAGAAAAACTATTATATGCAATTGAAAAGAAAATTAATAATAATAAAATAGTAAACGCTAAATATGAAAAGTTAGTAATACCATTATCTGACATGATAAACACTGGAAAATGTATAGACAGAATAGAGGTACTAAGAGATTTCAATGGATGGTCATGGACAACCATCAATAGTGAAATTGAAAACATAAAAGCAAATTTATTTTATCAAACTTTGCAAATTTTATTAGGCGAAGATTTTATGGAAAATTGGACAAAAGATAAAGATGGAATAATTGATTATTATAAAATGTTAAAAAAAGAAATTTCAGACAAATATATTAATGAAGTAAATAATATAATCAAATTAGAACAACTTATACTTCAAATTGCAATAATAAGTGAATCTGAAGAAAATGAAGATTATAAAATGCAAACCATGCAAAATTTGAGGGATTTAGACAAAAGAATGAAAAAATGTGTAAATGTACAAGATTATGTACAAGAATTCACAGAAGATAAAAAGAAAGCTGCACTTGAAATAAAAGAAATAGAAAAGATTTTGACTCAAGAAGCCAGAGTAAAAGCAGAATATAAGAAAAGAAATGAAGAAAATACATTAGATGAAAAAATAATAAGCATTAAAGCATTTAAACAGCAGATGATGGAACGTAAAAAGCAATTGTTAGAACAAATAGAAAAAGATAATTATTATTTAAATCCAAACAATTACTTAGAAGCTAAAAAGCAAATGGAAAATGAAAAGAAATTATTTGAACTTATTTATTATACAGATGATGAAAAGGAAAAAATACTAATAGAATTCGAAAAAATATTTTTGAAATGTTTTAAAAAGAAAATTCAGCAATCAAAAGCAGAAGACATAATAGATTTAATATATAAATTTAGATATTATATGTTATTACCATTTAATTCAGAGAAAAAAATAAAAGATATTGAAGAATTACAAAAAGAAATATTAGACATAGAAAAATTATTAACAAAATTAGCTAAAAAGGAAAAAATAATTTCAAATGAAGTTCCATTTGAAGCAGTTAAACATGTTTTTAAAACAAGAATAATTGACTTAGAGAATTTATATTATAAAATTAGTGTTGAATATGATAAAAAATATATTCAAATATTTGATGAAAATGTAAAAGAAGAAAAATTTGAAATTGATTTTTCAGATAAAAACAAAATAAATAAAAAAGTAAAAATATTTATCTAAAGATTAATAAAAAAACTAAAGAAAGGTGTCTTTAAATGATGGCACAAAAGAAAGGAAATAATTTATGAAAATAACATTTTTAGGTGCAACAAAAATGGTTACGGGTTCAAATTTTTTAGTAGAAGCAGCAGGAAAAAAGTTTTTAGTAGATTGTGGAATGTTTCAAGGAAAAGCAGAAGTAGAAGAAGAAAATTATAGAAATTTTGATTATAATCCAGCAGATATAGATTTTATGTTATTAACACATGCACATATTGATCACTCAGGAAGGATTCCTAAACTTTATAAAGAAGGTTTTAAAGGACCTATTTATGCACAAAAGGCAACATGTGACTTGTGTGGAATAATGTTACCAGATAGTGGTCACATTCAAGAAATGGAAGCTGAATGGAAAAATAAGAAAAGACTTAGAAAAGGACAAGAAGTACGTGAGCCACTATATACAGTAGAAGATGCAGTAAACTGTCTTGAAATTTTTGTATCTGTAAAATATGATGAAATAATTCAAGTAGATGAAAACATATTTGTAAGATTTAATGATGCTGGACATATGTTAGGCTCTAGTATTATTGAAGTATGGGTAAAAGAAGGAACAGAAGAAACAAAAACAGTATTTTCAGGAGATATAGGAAATAATGATATACCATTACTCTCAGCTCCTACAATGATAGAAAACTGTGATTATTTAGTAATGGAATCAACATATGGAAGCAGACTTCATATGAAAAATGACCAAAAGGCAGAAATGTTTTTGGATATAGTATCTGAAACAATTGACAATGGAGGAACTGTTGTAATTCCATCATTTGCAGTAGGAAGAACACAAGAAATTTTATATGAATTAGACAGAATCAAAGACAAAAGAGATGATGAAGAGTTCAGAAGAAAATATAAAACATTAATGAAAGTACCTGTGTATGTTGATAGCCCACTTGCAATATCTGCAACAGAAGTATTTAGAAAGAACACTGATTTATTTGAAGATGAAGTAAAGGAAAAAATGGAACAAGGAGATAATCCACTAGAATTTCCAGGATTAAAATTTACACAAACTGCGGAAGAGTCAAAAGCCTTAAACGAAAGTAAAGAACCTTCAATTATAATTTCTGCTAGTGGAATGTGTGATGTGGGAAGAATAAAGCATCATCTAAAACATAATATTTGGAATCCAAAAAGTACCATCCTTTTTGTTGGATATCAAGCTCCTGGAACACTTGGTTATTCAATAGTAAATGGGGCAAAAAAAGTAACAATTTTTGGAGAAGAGTTTGCTGTAAATGCAAGAATTGAATATATTGAAGGATATTCAGGACATGCTGATCAAGAGTGGTTAATGAATTTTATATATTCATTTATTTCAAAACCAAAGCATATTTTTCTAGTCCATGGTGAAGAAAATTCAGAAGATGTATTGAAAGATAAAATTATAGAAGGAACTAGAATAGGAGTTACCATTCCGGATTTTGGAGAGACATATGAACTTGGCGATGAAATTCAAATGGTTAATAAAATTAAGCTTACAAAGATTGCTACTCTAAAACAAGAAGTTTTGAACAGATTAGATAAATTAGAAGATGAAATAGCAGATATGGAAATAGCTGTTAAAGAGGATGTAGAAAATACTGAACTAAGAGATGAAGACATCTTTAGAATAAACGAAAAGATAAAAGATTTAGAAAAACAAATATTGAATATAATAGAAGGATAAGGATAAAATGGAAAAATATTTAAATGAAGCGATAATTGGAAATAAAAGTATGTTAGTAACATTTTCAGAAAAAGGGGAAATGTTAAGATTATCATATCCAAACAAAGATAATAGGCAATACTTAAAATATTTCCATACAGGAGTAAAAATAAATGATTCTGATTTAATATATTTACATCAAGATATAAACAATATATATTTACAATATTATGATACAGACACCAATATATTAAATACAGAAATAACAAATACATATTTTAATTTAAAAATATTGCAAACAGATTTTGCATCAATAAAACAAGATATATTAATAAAAAAATATCTATTTATAAATGAAAGCAATATAGAATTAGATACAAAATTTTTAATTCATTCAGAATTATTAACAGATCAAAATAATTTCGTTGGTGCAATGAAAATAGATAATGGAATGATTCAATATGCACATGATTTTTCAGTAGCAACATTTGCCAAAGGAAAAGAATTATTAAGTTACCAAATAAATAATAGTGAAAATAATATTCATTCAGGCATTATTGGCGGAAAAGATTATATTGGAATGTCAAAAGATTCAAGTATAAGTTTTGACCTAGGAAAGATTTGGCCTGGTGAAAAAAGAGAGCTTGAGATATGTATATGCATAGATGAAAGCAAAAAGCCTATGCAAGCTTTTGAAGATGAAATAGAAAGAATTTGTAAAGTTGATTTTAGTAAAGAATATACAGATGTTAAATCTTATTGGAGAAAATATGTAAAAGAACATAATGGATTAAAATTAAAAGAACCAGAAAATGCTTATGAAGAGAAGATTCAACAAATATATAGAAGAAGTATTTTGTTATTTCCATTGTTAACAAATCAAAAAACAGGCGGAATAATTGCTGCTCCAGAAGTTGATGAAGATTTAAGCCAATGTGGGCGATATGCGTATTGTTGGCCAAGGGATGCTGTATTTATAACAACAGCTTTAGATATATTGAATATGACTCAAGAGACAGAAAAATTTTATAATAATTTTTGCAAAGTAACTCAAAGCAAGAATGGAATGTGGGAACAACGTTTTTATACAGATGGAAAACTAGCTCCTTGCTGGGGATACCAAGTTGATGAAACTGCAAGCGTTGTGTATGGAATATATTCACATTATCAATATGTAAAAAATGAAGAATTTTTAAAGAAAAATCTACATATGTGTGAAAAAGCAGTAGACTTTTTAAAAAGATATGTAAGAGATTTAATAGATGGAACAGGCATATATCATGTTAGTTATGATATATGGGAAATGTATGAAGGAACACATTTGTATTCTCTAGCAAGTATATTTGCAGCATTTGAATCAATGATTAAAATATATAAAGCATTGGGAAATAATGTTTCAGAATTCGAAAATAATAGACTTAAAGAAGAAAAAATAAATAAAAATATAGATGAAATCTTAAAATTACAAGTAGAAATAAAAAAATATATAGACACAAATTTATATGATGAGAATAGAAAGTCATATGTAAGAAATACAGAAGATAAAAGAATTGATATAAGTATGTTAGGTGCTGTTGTGCCATTCAATGTATTTAGTCCTAAAGAGAAAAAAATATTAAATACTATTGATAATATAAATCTAACACTTAGAACATATACAGGAGGATATCAAAGATTTGAATATGACCATTATAGAAATGGGGCACCTTGGACAATTGCAAATTTATGGATGACTTTATATTATTTAGAAAATGGTGAAAAGAAAAAGGCAAAAGAAACATTTGATTTTGTACTTAAAACGGCTGGAAAACATGGATTGCTAGGTGAACAAATTGATAATAACACTTTAAAGCCAAACTGGGTAATAGGTCTAGGTTGGGCTCATGCAATGTTTATAATTGTTTTAAAAATGATTGCTAAATAGAATTGAGTCTTGAATGAACTTTGGGAACATTCCTTAAATTTCATCCAAAATAAAAAATGAAAGGAGACTCTATCAGTAGCTAGAGTTAATTCGTACATGGAAAACATTTTAGAAGAAACAAAAAATATAATGAAAAAATATGGAATAAGAGCTAATAAAAGTTTAGGTCAAAACTTTTTAATTAATCCTGAGGTTGTTGAAAATATAGTAAAAAGTAGCAACATAAATAAAAATGACCTAATAATTGAAATAGGACCAGGATTAGGAACTTTAACTAAATATTTATTAGAAAAAGCAGGTAAAGTAATATGCATAGAACTTGATACTAAAATGATAAAAATATTACAAGACAGATTTAGTAAATATTCAAATTTTGAAATTATAAATGCAGATGTATTGAAAGTAGACTTGAATCAAATAATAAAAAATAACAAAAACGTAAAAATAGTGGCTAATTTACCATATTATATAACAACACCAATAATAATGAAATTATTAGAAGAAAAACTGAATATAGAAAGCATAACAGTAATGATTCAAAAAGAGGTAGCAGATAGACTTATTGAAATTCCTGGAGGCAAAAATACAGGAGCAATAACATATACAGTATATTATTATTGTGAATCAGAAAAAATAATGGAGGTTCCAAACAGCTCATTTATACCAGAACCAGAAGTAACTTCAGAAGTCATAAAAATGAACTTAAGAAAAGAACCAGCAGTAAAAATAGATAATCCAAATATAATGTTTATGATTATAAAAAGTGCTTTTATGCAAAGAAGAAAAACTTTATTAAATGCATTAACAAATACAAAAGTATTTATTAATAAACAAGAAGGAATGAATATATTAAAAAAATTAAACTTAGATGAAAATGTTAGAGCGGAAAACTTAAAATTACAAGATTTTGCAGATATTGCAAAAGAAATTTCAAAGTAAAATAATAACATCACACAAAGCAAATATGATAAAATAAAGCAAAATCATGTTGCTTTCAAATTTATAAATTTTAAGAAGGGAGAAGATGCAGGTTTTTAAATCTAGCATCTAATATAAAAAAATGAAAATAGTATTTATGGGAACACCAGATTTTGCAAAAGAGTCATTAGAAGCAATATATAATGCAGGACATGAAATTTTAGGAGTAGTTACAAATGTTGATAAGCCAAAAGGAAGAGGAATGAAAATGATAGCATCACCAGTTAAAGAATTTGCCTTAGAACATAATTTAAAGATATATCAACCTGAAAAAGTAAGAAAAAATAACGAATTTATAGAAGAAATAAAAAAGTTAAATCCAGATGTTATCTGTGTTGTAGCATATGGAAAGATTCTTCCAATAGAAATATTAGAAATTCCAAAATTAGGTTGCATAAATGTACATGGTTCATTATTACCCCAATATAGAGGAGCTGCACCAATACAATGGGCAGTAATAAATGGAGAAAAGAAAACAGGAATTACAACAATGTATATGGATATTGGAATGGATACAGGTGACATGATTTTAAAAGAAGAAGTAGAAATAGGAGAAAATGAAACAACAGGAGAATTGTGGGATAGATTATCAAAAATAGGAGCACAACTTTTAGTAAAAACTTTAAAAGAGATTGAAAATGGAACTGCACCACGAATTCCACAAGGTTCAGACTTTACATTAGCACCTATGCTTGATAAAGAAATGTCAAAAATAGACTGGAATACTAAAACAGCAACTGAAATAAAAAATCTAGTTAGAGGATTAAATCCAATTATGGGAACATACACATTTTTAAATGGTAAAAAATATAAAATTTGGAAAGTAGAAGTTATATCAAAAAATGATGAAAAATTACTAGAATTACTAGAGAAAAAAATAAAGGAAAACCAAAAATCTGATGAATTAAAATCTAAAGAAAATTTGCAAAGGGGAATAGAAGAATTAGAAAATGGTACAGTAATTATGTCTAATGCTAAGGATGGATTATTTATAAAAGCAAATGGTGGAATCATAAAAGTATTAGAAATTCAAGCAGAAAATGCAAAAAAAATGAATATAAAAGATTTTCTAAGAGGAAACTCAATATTAGAATATAGTAAATTTGAATAAAATTAGAGAGCAGTTTTTATTAAAAACTGCTCTCTTGTGTCACTTATTTAGATAATATCTGCAAAATAACTGTTATCATCTAAATAAGGTTCTACTTCCTTATACATTTCAATTAAATCCCAGTAATCTTTGCGAATACTTGAATCCCATATGGGCATTTTTTCAAGCAAATAAATTGAATTATTAATACGTCTTTCAAGGATACCTGCAATTTCAGATACAGAAACATCATTTTTGAAAAATAACAGCATTCTACTTCTGTTAAGTGTTATATAAAGAGAGTCTTCATGGTTATTTACCTGCTTTATGAGTGAATACCGCAAATTAGAGTCTACTAATAGTGGATAAATATTATTGAATAAGTTGAATGTTTTACAAAGCATAAAATAGTTGATAATTGTAGGAATCGTATAAATGACTAAAATCAAAAAATAAAAAAAGAAGTACAACAATTTCATAACTATAGCCCCTTTGAAATTAGTTAATATATTAAAATGATAAGGCAACAACTAAAAAGTATATAAGTATTATATCAGAAAATATTAATTTTATCAATAAAAATGAATTAAAAACAGAAAATAAGTACATAATGTATTTGAAAGAGAGGTATGCTATGGAAGAGAATATTAATAATTTGAATCAATTCTTATGTGAGCTTGAAATAATGTCTGTAAAATTACAAAATTATCACTGGAATGTGCAAGGAAAACACTTCTTTGTAATACACTCAAAATTGGAAGAATACTATGATGAAATTAGAGAGCAGATTGATGAAATAGCAGAGCACATTTTAGCAAAAGGTTTTCAACCACTTGGAACTATGAATGATTTTATTCAAAATTCAAAAATTCAAGAAGCAAAAAACGAGAAGATTGAAAGCGCAGAAATTCTAACAAATATAATAGAAGATTATAAAACATTACAACATAAAGCAATAGAAATTAAACAAGAAGCAGAAAAAGTTGAAGATTATGAAACATCAGCTCTTATTGATGATTATTTAAAAGTTTATGCTAAAAAACTATGGATGTTTAATGAAAGTATAAAATAAAATATTATCAAAGTGCACAGCTTGAATAACTGTGTACTTTTTCGCTATATATGATAAAAGCTAGAATTATTATTTATCAAAATTCATTGTTTCATATACTGAATTGTAACACATAAAAAAATCATATCGTCAATTGAAAAGTTAACTGCAATTTTGAAAAGGTAAAAGCAATTTGTATGAGAAATAGCAATTTATAAGCAATA
>CALYBE010000058.1 GCA_944393735.1 uncultured Clostridia bacterium | reverse complement strand
AATAAAGAAATTAAAACAAGAAAATAAATATGTAATGATGTGCGGAGACGGAATAAATGATAGTCCTGCATTAGCAATTTCAGATATAGGAGTAAGTGTACATAGTGGTACAGATATAGCAATGGATTCTTCAGATGTTATATTAACTAGAAATGATTTAAGAAGCATAATAAATTTAATCAATATAAGTAAAAAAACCATTAAAAACGTCAAAGAAAATCTATTTTGGGCATTTTTCTATAACTGTTTAATGATACCAATAGCAATGGGAGTGTTAAAGCCAATAGGAATTTCTATAAACCCTATGATAGCAAGTTTGGCTATGGTACTAAGTAGTATTACTGTTATATTAAATACATTGAGACTAAAAAGAATAAAAATATAAAAATTATATGTCGAAAAAGAGTAGTTATATTGATAATTACTCTTTTTTATGATAATATAAAATAGGTAGACATAGTAAAAGATAAGGGGGATTAAGAATGAATAAAAAAATAGTAAGCCTTTTTTTCGGGATTATAGGAGTAATTTCTGCTATTGTATCACTAGTATTAGCCTTTTCTGATGTAGATGTAAAAAAAGTTGGAAGTGCCATCTTTCTAACATTATGTTTTATTGCACTAAGTATTATATTCAATAGAAAGGATAAAAATAAATAGTTGTGAAAACTAAGAAAATAATAGGACATTATAGGATTAGTTAAGAGAAATTATATGGAGAAGTATTATAAAAATAAAAATCGTTTTGAATTTAGAAATAAGTTCAAAACGATTTTTGAAATTTTCAAGTATTTAAATTACAAAAAATAAAAATTTATGCACCAAAATCAAATAGTAAAATTATCTAATAAATAGAAAGATATGTACATATTACGAAAACGGAGGAATAAAAAGGTGGAAGAGCTAGTAGAAAAAGCAAAAAACAAAGATAATGAAGCATTTGACAAATTAATTTTAATGATGGAAAAAGAAATGTATTTAATATCTAAAGCAAGATTGCATAGTGAAGACGATATAGCAGATGCAATGCAAGAAACAATCTTAAAAGCATATAAACATATTCACAAATTAAGAGACAATTCATTATTTAAAACATGGATTATAAGAATCTTAATAAATGAATGTAATAACATATATAAAAAAAGAAATACCATCTCTTTAGATGACAACAACATGGAAATAAAAGACGAAAACAACGATAATGACAAATTATCATTTTATATTTTAATTAAAAATTTAACAGAAGAAGAAAGAACAATTCTAACACTTTATTATTACTCCAAATACACAACAAAAGAAATTTCTAATATTTTAAAAATAAAAGAAAACACAATAAAAAGCAAAATTATAAGAGCAAAAAACAAATTAAGAAATGAGCATGGAGGTGAAAAAAATGGATAATATAGAAAAAAAACTACAATCATATAGCAAAGAAGAATTCGAGGTCCCTCAAAAAGTTCATTATAGAGTACAATACACATTGAAAAATAAAGAAAAGAGTAAGGAATGGCCACTAATAAAAAAGCTTGTTACAATGATGGCTTCTCTAATAGTTATATTTATTGGAAGTATTAGTGTTTATGCAGTATGTGGTGGAACAATAGAAGGAAAACCAATAATAGAATGGTTAGGAATTAAATTTTCAAGTGAATATGAGGAGTATAAAGTAAATGTCGAAGGTCAGAAATTAACTAATAATAATGGAACAAGTATTAGTCTAACAGATACAGTATGTGATGAAGGATTCACAATTTTAGAATTTGATGTAAATTTAAGTGATGAAGACAAAGAAAAATTAAAAATTGGAGAACCTATTTTAACAGAAGAATATATGAATATACCACCAGAAGAAATATCTTTAACAGCAGATGAAAAAGCCAAAGTAATAGAAGAATATGGAGAAAAGCTAATAGATTCTATATATGTCTCCCTTAACAATGAGCTTATAACAGATGAAATGGGAACATATCTAAATGGTTTAAATAATTACAGTATAATTATTGATGGTGAAAATTATTGGATTAGACCAAGATCAGCACAAACTACAACAAAAATTTCAGATAATGAATATAAAATCTATCAACTATATTTTTTAACAGACAAAGAATTAGGAGACAAAAAAGAATTTACAATATCATTAAATAATATAGTTATAGAGGCAAATGAAACTCAGTTCAATTCAGAAGAAGTATATTTGCCAATAGATGGACAATTTGATGTTTCTGTATCAAAAGAAAAAGCAATTGAAAATACAAAAATATTTGTACCAGAATGTGAAGAAGTAAAAAATAAAAATATGACTAAGAAAATAGAAAAAGTAATAGATACACCGTTACAAACAATAGTAAAAGTATCTACTATATATGAAAATGTAAGTTTAAAAAGTTTAACAGACAATAAAAGAGATGATTATATAGACATAATTGAATATATGGCATATAATGAGAATGGAACAAAATTAGGAACATTTTCTTATGAAACCAAAAGAACAATAACATATGAAGATGGAACAGTTGAAGAATGGGAGCAAGGAGATATAGGCACATCTAAAAACTTTGAAAATGCAAATATGGAATTAACAGAATATATAATAATTGAGAAAAATAAAGAAAACTCAAAAATTACAATTGAATTAAAAGAACAGCATGAAAGTAAGCCGTTTGGTAAGTTTGAATTTTGTTTAAATGATTAATAAAAGGAGGAAAATATGAAAAAGATAATTTTAATAGTCTTAACTGTTTTAGTGATTTTTGTATTAATAGTATTATGTGGAGAAATAATTATATTAAAAAAGGATAATAAGGAATTGCAACAAAATGCAAATAACGAAATTAATAAAGATATTTCAGGCGAAAATGATGTAAATAATAATAATGAAAATTTAAATGAACAAAATAATAGTAACATTAATGAAAATTCGTCAAATACGAATGAGATAAAAAAAGAAAATAGTTTTACAATATATAAAATAGATTCAGAAGATTTTAAAAACAGTTATACAATAGTAGAACCATATGAAATAATTACAGAAAATTATTTTAATGTAAAAAAACAAAATGATAATGTAGTGATAAGTTTAATAGATTCAAAACAAAATCAAGAGTTACTACAAGATAAAGAAAGTGGGTTAAAATATAATAAAGAATATATTATAAGTAATATAGAAGCAAAAGATGTAGTAGACATTTTTTATGGAGGAGAAGGACAAGAATTAAATTATCCATTAGTATTTTTCTTACAAAAAGATGGTATTGTAAAAGGAATTGATATTGAATATGGATACAATACAGGAAATTTCATAGCAGAAGATATTCCTGAAATAAAAAATGTGGAAAAAATTGAACAGGCAGATGTAACAAGAATTAATGATAGCGGTTATGTAGCAGTTGTAGCCATTACAAAAGATAATGAAGCATATGAAATTAGAAAACAAGACAATTAAAAATTGAAAGAGAGCAGTTATATTGATAATTGCTCTCTTTTATGGTAATATTAAGCATAACAAACATAAAGGCAGATTTAAAAGAAAAGGAGAAGAATATAATGATACAAAAAGCAAATTTAGAAAAATCACTTGAAATATATAATTTTATGGAAGAAGATTTTCCCAAAAGTGAAATTCCAAATCACAAAAAATTTCTAGAGCTTACAGAAAAGAATATTCATAATGTATATATATATGAAGAAAATAAACAAGAGATAGCATACTTCATCACGATGGAAAAAGACGAAAAAGTTTTAATTACACATTTAGCTGTTATAAAAAAATATAGAGGAAAAGGTGTAGGAAAAAGATTCTTAGAAGAAATTAAGAAATTTTTGTCTGATAAAAAACTTTTAATTGTTGAAGTCGAGACAGAAAAAAATGCAAAAGATAAACAAGAACTTACAATAATTGAAAAAAGATTGCGTTATTATTTAAATTCCGGTTTTGAAAAATGTGAGAGGCTAGAATATAAAATGTTTAATGTTGATTATTACATTTTAACATACAGCAAATCAGTTAATAAAATAACAAATAAGGAAGTAAAGCAAACAATAGAAAATATTTATGATGGTTTATTATCTAAAAATAATTTAATTATAAAAATCATATAAAAGATTTTTTATGACCATTTGTGTAATAGGCTTCACAGTATATGGTATTGTAAAGCCTATCACAAATAATTTATTTTACATGATTGATTATGACATAATTATTGAATTTATAATAGGTACAAATATAGGCTATTTTAGAAAAACTAAAAATCTTCTATATATAAAGCTTTTGCGAGATAAGGAGTAATTTCATTAATATTATACCAACCAGAACTTTTACTATCATTTTCAAGTCCATTAGGATTAGAAACATATACCATATTATTGCCATCAGTAGCAAGTAAAGCCATATAATGAGAAGCGGTAGTCCAACGATTTTCAGAAGGTCTATTCCAGACGCAAACAACAATAGGTCTATTTGTTTTCAAATGTTCAATTATTTTATCTTTTGACAAACTAACAGAATCATAATAGAAATCTGAATTTTTAATTCCAAATGTTGAAGATAACTCATTAGAGAAATTTTCGTAATTCATTACAGGATAATATTTTTCTCTTAAATCTTCAGGGGTATAATCTTTTCCATATCCACTTAATATAATTGCCATTACAGTTATACCACAACCATTTTCAGCCATAGTAGAACCCCAATATTCTTTATTACTCCAAGAAGAATTACCATTTTGTTTATATTCTTTATATATTTTTTTATGATTATCCTCAGTAGTAAAAGTTGTAAAATAGCCATCTTCATTTGCTACTTTTTCTTGTCCAATACCAGTATAATTTTTATTTACGTCTTGTTTTATAACAGCATAACCACTAGAATTACCAATATTTAATGCATTACGCAAATTAGAAACGAAATTACTACTATTTAATTGAACATCATTATGGTCTATATATAAATATAAAATAGAAATTATAATTAAAACTAAAATAAGAAATTTTTTTATATTTGACTTTCTTTTTTTCATTATTATTTTCATTCCTTCCTTGGGGTTCAATATAAAGCCCTCCATAAAAAACTAATTGTATTATACATAAAAATTCAAAAAAGAGTTTTAAGAAATTATTAATTAATTATTAAAATTTTCTTACAAATTACATGTCAATTAATTTACGTGTAAAATATTCTAAAAAAGAGAAAAGTTTCTTAATTTTAAACACAAACAAATGTTTACAAATAATAAAAAAGGTGCTATAATAATTTTAGATTTATAAACTGGAGCGTGAAGAAAAATGCAGAGAACTTATTTATGTATTGATTTAAAAACCTTTTATGCTTCTGTTGAATGTGTTGAACGAGGCTTAGACCCATTTAGCACCAATTTAGTAGTAGCAGACCCAACACGAGGAAAAGGAACAATTTGTTTAGCAGTTAGTCCTAAGATGAAAATGTTAGGAGTAAAAAATAGATGTAGAATCTTTGAAATTCCACCAACAATTAAATATATAATTGCAATGCCTAGAATGAAAAAATATATAGAATATTCAGCAAACATATATGAAATTTACCTTAAATATTTTTCAAAAGAGGATATTCATGTTTATTCTATAGATGAAGCATTTATGGATGCCACAAAATATCTTAATATGTATAAATCAACACCAATAGAACTTGCCAAAAAAATAATAAAAGACATATATAAAACATATGGAATAACGGCAACAGCAGGAATAGGAACAAATATGTACTTAGCTAAAATTGCATTAGATATAACAGCTAAACACAATGTAAGTAACATAGGGTATTTAGATGAAGAAAAATACAAAAAAGAATTATGGCATCATAAACCACTTACAGACTTTTGGCAAATAGGAAAAGGAATAGAAAGAAGATTAAACAAAATGAGAATTTTCGATATGTATGACATTGCTCATGCCGAAACAAAGAGATTATATAAAGAATTTGGAGTAAATGCAGAATATTTAATAGATCATGCCTGGGGCAAAGAAAGTTGTACTATTGCAGACATTAAGGCATATAAACCAAAAAACAATTCCATTTCTAATAGTCAAGTATTATTTGAAGATTATTCATTTATAAAAGCAAGACTAGCTTTAAAAGAAATGGTAGAGTTAGGCAGTTTAAGACTTGTAGAAAGTAACTTAATAACAGATACAATACAACTTTATATAGGTTATTCAAAAGATGCTATAAAAGCTACAGGAAGAACAAAAAAATTACAAAACAGTACAAATGTATATTCAGAACTTTTAAAAGCATTTTTAAGTATATATGACAAAACAACAAATCAAAGCATTCCAGTTAGAAGAATAGGGATAAATTTTGCAAATGTAATCAGCACAGAAAATGTGCAATTAAATTTATTCACTGACCAAGATAAATTAGATAAAGAAAGAAAACTTGAACTTACAATGTGTAATATAAAAAATAAATTAGGAAAAAATAGTATTATTAGAGGAATGGACTTAGAAGAAGGAGCAACAACAATACTTAGAAATAAGTTGATAGGAGGTCATAATGGTGGTTAGTAGAGCAAAACAATTTCTTCCATTTGATGCACTAAAAGGTTTACAAGAAGCATTAAGAGAAAAAGAAGTAGAACATGAAGAAAAAATAGAACTATCTGAAGAAACTTTATCAGAATTAAATAACAGTTTCAATAAAATTGAAAAAGGGAGTAAAGTAAAAATAAAATTTTATAAAAATGGACAATATACTGAAATTAGTGGTATAGTAACAAATGTGGATTATATAAAAAAGAAAATTCAAATAAACAAAGAAGAGAATATAAGAGTTCCAGATATTATAAGCATTTTTGTTGCATAATTTTAAATTATATAGTATTATAACTATTATCTAATTATAGTTTAAATAAATAATTATTTAAAAAGTTTAAAAGATCGGTTGGTAGTTTTTTAAATCCACACCTTTTATATTTGCTTTCCAACCATCAACAAAAGGTATAGAAGGAAAATTATTAGCAATTTTATTTGCAGAATTGTATTCAGCAGAATTAATAGGAATTTCGCCGGCGACTAAATCAACGCCGTCAGGATTAACCATAGGCATAAGATAAATTGTAGTTGAATTATAAATAGCTCTAGCAGAATATCCGAAAACAGAACGATTATTTTGATAAGCAAAGCAAAACTCTTTCAAAAATTCCATAAGAACATTAGCAGTAATCCACTCATTACCGGTGAATTGCAGCTGAATAAAAAACTTCTTTTGGTCCTTGACCAATTTTAATATACCAGATATCTTTACCTAAAACACTCTTCCCAGCAGAACCTAGTTGAATAAAAGGATAAATTTGTTTTAATGCTTTTAATTCCTTTGTTAATAAGGTTGAATTATACTTGAAATCATCTTCGTCCATGTAAACCTCCCAAAAATATTTATTATACAATATATGAAATAAAATAAAATTTGTAATTTGTACAAAATTAAATTTACGAAGAGTAGATGTTTAATTATCTTCATTTTCTTACACCATCCTTTCGATTGGATGATTTTAATATTGTTTATAGATAACAAAAAAAATCAATCAGATTTTATTTTCTGATTGATTTTTTTGTTATCTATTCAATTTAGTTCGAACAGATACGTCATTGGTGGAGATGAGGGGAGTCGAACCCCTGTCCACTATAAAATTCACACAAACTTCTCCGAGTGCAGTTTGTTATTAAAATTCATTTAGAAGTCATTAACAAACAAACGACAACTAAATATATCTACTAAATACCCACTACTTTCATAGAAAAAGTAGCTTTGTTTCCCACTAAAATGACACCAATTTAAAATATGTGGGATATTTTAGTTGGCGACGTTGCAACTAAGCAGCGTATGCTAATTCTCTATTATCAGCGTTTATCTTTAATTTCCCGTTTATTAAAGTGGCAAACGAGAATCCACTACTCGCTATTCATGCTTCAGATATAATGTCGAAACCATTACATCCCCATATAGATATATTATAAAGCATTTTTATAAAATATTCAACAAAAATTTTTTCAATTTAAAAACGAAGTTTTTTAAAACTTGCATATAAAAAATTCAAATAAATATTTATTTAATTTTGAGTTTATGGTATATTAATAAATGAAGGGAGGATTTTATGATCGAATTAAAAAATATAAGCAAAACATATAAAAGTAAAAAGTCGACAAACACAGTAGCTTTAAAAGATATCTCAATTAAATTCCCAGATAAAGGTTTAGTGTTTATTTTGGGAAAAAGTGGTAGTGGAAAATCTACATTATTAAACATAATTGGAGGATTGGACAAATGTGATAATGGAGAAGTTATTATAAATGGAAAATCAACAAAAGAATTTAAAGAAAAAGATTTTGATGCATATAGAAATACATATATGGGTTTTGTATTTCAAGAATATAACTTATTAGAAAACTACTCTGTAGAGAAAAACATAAAATTAGCATTAGAACTACAACATAAAAAAGCAACCTCAGAAGAAATACAAAATGTATTAAAACAAGTAGATTTAGATGATATTTCAAAAAGAAAAATAAATGAATTATCAGGAGGGCAAAAACAAAGAGTTGCAATAGCCAGAGCTATAATAAAAAATCCAGAAATAATTTTAGCAGATGAACCAACAGGAAATTTAGACAGTCAAACAAGTACACAAATATGGCAAATTCTAAAAAAACTAAGTAAAACAAAATTGGTAATTGTAGTTTCTCATGACTCTGAGTCTGCTACAAAATATGCAAGCAGAATTATAAGAATACAAGATGGAGAAATAGTTTCAGATAATGGAAACACAACTCCAAACAACAAACCAAAAGAATTCAAATTGCAAAAAGCAAAATTGCCATTCTTATATTGCCTAAAAATGGGAGCAGGAAGCCTATTTCATAAAAAAGTAAGATTAGTATTGTCAACATTATTAATTGTTTTCAGTTTAATCTGTTTAGGAGTAATGGCATCTGTATATTCTACAAATTGGACTGAGAAAATGCTAGAGATTGGTCATTTTGATGAATTTCAATATATAATGAAAAATTCTATCACGAATGGAATAACTACAGAAGATGTTTATGCTGAAATAGTAGAAATGACAAATGAAGTATCTAAAGAAATAAATAATTTCATATTACAAGCAGTAATATTTTTCTTAATATTTGCAGCAATCATACTTATGACTTTCATAAATTCAAGTATAAAATTCAGAAAAAAAGAAATTGGAACATTACGCGCATTAGGTTGTAGAAGTATAGATATAATAAAAATGTTCTTGTACGAAAGTGTTATATTGATGTTAATAGCACTAGCAATCTCATTCTTAATAGTACCATCTATATTAAATTCAGTAAATGAATTTATAATGAATCAAACATCAACTGATATAGAAATGTTTGAATTTGGAATAAAACAGATTTTAGAAATAACTGTTACAATGCTAATAATTGTAATATTAGGAAACATAATTCCAGTAAGAAAGGTAACAAAACAAAAACCTATTGACACTATATTAGATAAATAGATTAATATTGAATAAGAAAACAGTAAAATATAATTATACTGTTAGGAACAACAGATGTATGACAGTTTATTAAGCAACTTCAAAAGAAAAAGTTTTCTACATTTAGTGGAATTAATTTCTTAGAAGTTGTTTTTCTATTTTTATATTCTATATAATGATAGCAAAATGCAAAAAATAAAGTCACTAAAATTTATAAAAATTAAAGAAAGGGTGTTTAATTATGGGAATACAAAAATCAAATTTAACCAAAAACAAAATTCAAGAAATTTTAAAAGAACAATACAACATCATACCAAAAAGCATAACTGAAATCAACAGAGGTACAGCTAATATATTTAAAATAGAAACAGATGAAAATACTTACATATTAAAAGAATTTAATAACAAATTTGTGTAAATTCTTATATGAAAATTTAGATAAGATTAGTAATAGATTAATTGAAGATGTAAAATAAAATA
>CALYBE010000057.1 GCA_944393735.1 uncultured Clostridia bacterium | reverse complement strand
TATTGCTTATAAATTGCTATTTCTCATACAAATTGCTTTTACCTTTTCAAAATTGCAGTTAACTTTTCAATTGACGACTTTTTTCTATTGCAAAATTTTCATTACCAATGCAACAACTTTTTTCTATTTTTTGTTACATTTCAGATGAAACTTTTGGAGCTTTTTTTCTATTTATAAAAAATTATAAAAAACAAGGCCAAGATTTTTTAAGCAACAAAGTTGCATAAGAAAATCAAACTCTTCCATAACTATCTACTAAGGAAATTCTCACCCATTTCATAGGATTACTTTCCTTAGAATATAGAAAGCATGAAATTCCCCTAGTAGGGGAATTTTCCATATTAACTTTCACATCTCTTTGCTTTAACTATATACCTTTGAGTATTTACTCTATAAGGATGGCAAGTAATCAATGTTATGATATCTTCTCCTTCTTGAATAGCAAGCTCTCCAATTTCATCAGGACTGACTAATTTAATTTCATATACTTCATAAACAAGTTCTTCTCTAAAATTTTGAATATATATTTTATCTCCATATTCGAGTTTTTCAATATGTCTAAACAATTTGGCTTTTCCATAGCCTCTATGTGCTGCAATAACACTATTTGTATTCACTCCGCCTATCGGGTAAGAAGTTTCTGTAAGATGTACTGCTCCTTTTTTCATATTTACAGAATTTGCACCAAGTAAAATTGGAATATCTATATCCATTTTTGGAATACGGATATATCCAATAATATTTTCTTCTATTCCGTATTCAGATAAATCAATTGATGGTTGCTCATATGAAAATGGATCACATAAATTTACTTGTTTGTTTTCAAATAGTTCTTCATTTCTACGTTTTAGCTCTTCATACAATTTCTGCAAAATGTCTTCATTTTCTTTTTTAGTAATTTTTACTATAAATTCTTCTTTGTTTTCCTCTACTTCTTGCTCATAAACATAATTACTAAGATATGGGAAACAAAAAAGTGTTATACCTATAAATATAAGTAGTATTGCAGTAATTCGTAATAGATACTTTTGTTTCATAATTTAATATCATTCCCTTCTCAAGGCAAAATAAAGAATTTTGATATAATGCGTTTTATATTATTTCTAAATTTTTATCCTACTAATGTTTTGATTTTTTTGATTTTTTAATTTTTAGTATAATAATTATAACCAATAATATAAATAATAAGATTAATAAAATTACTACTCCTATTTTTACACCATTTAAATAATAATTTTTACCTTGATTTGTGTTTTGCTCTCCGGTGTTTTCTGTAGAATCTGTTTTGTTTTCTGTATTTTCGTTTACATATTCTTCATATTCTGTTCTTTCAGCCTTTACTAATAATCTGTGAGAATTTACACCATAAGGTGTACAGGTTACAAGTGTCACAAGGTCTCTTCCACTTGTTACTTGCAACTCATCTATCTTATCAGGTAAAATGACTTTTATTTCATATATTTTATATGTTAAAATATCGTTTAAAACATGAATATAAAAAATATCTCCCACATCAAGTTCATCAAGTCTAGTAAATAATTCTGCACTTGGAAGTCCTGTGTGTCCAGTTAAAACACAGTGAGTTGATGTTCCTCCTATAGGTACTGATGTTGATTGAATGTGTCCAACTCCTTTCTCTAGAACTTCTGTACTTGTTCCATGATATATTGGTAAATTTACAGAAATTTTTGGTATTTGAATATATGCCATTACTCCATTACCTGAAATATTTAGTACGTCTGTGTAATTATCTGGCAATGCATATCCACTACCTGCAACGAATGGGTCATGTACTGGCTCTCCAGATAAATTTTCATTATATGTTTGTGCTTTTTGCCACTCTTCACTCAACATTTCTTCATCAACTTGTACAACCATTTCTTCATATTCTCGAATCATTTGTACTTGATTTTTTTCTGCAAAATAGTTACTTACATTGGGATAAGCGAATATACAAAAACCACCTAAAATAAGTAATAAAGAAAGTAATAATGATATTTTACTAAATGCTTTATTTTTTTGGTTTTTATTGTTTTCTTCATCTTTTTCATTTGTAATTTCTTTACTAGTTTCATTATCTATATTATAATTATTACCTTTAGTATATGTATTTTCATTATCTATATTAGTATCTTTTTTTGACTTATTATTGATATTTGAATATCTTTGGTTTTCTATCCTTTTTTTATTATTTTTACGCCTTCTATTTCTTCTGCGGTTTTTTTTCATTTGAACAACTCCTTTATTTTAAAATGGAATCTTTTACTTTATTTGCAAACATATATAATTAAAGCACCAATGCAACTTAGTATAACTCCAAAAATCTTTAATCCACTTGTAGCTTCATTTTGGTCTCCAAATCCAAACATTTTTTTAGTTATAATACGTGCATCATATATTAGAACTACCCCCAATAAAACAATTATTGCTCCAATCAATTTAAAAATTATTTGTAACATTTATGTTCAACATCCCTTTCTTCTAACAAGTTTTCTCAAAACTACTTTTGTACTTTTTGGTAATTTTATTTATCATATGCACTGGTCTTAGAAACCAGTGCTTTATTATCTTTTTTGTTTATTAAATATATTTCTATTTTTGATATATTATCTATTTTATCAATTATTGATTTATTATCTATATTTCTATTCTTGAACTGAACTTTTCTTTTATTAATTCATTTAATTTTTTATTTTTCTCTTTTTCAAGTAAAGGATCATCTTCCATTATTTCTAATGCTATTTTTTGAACTTTTTTTAAAGTTCCAATATCTTCAAATAGGTTTGCAATTTTGAATTCTGGAAGTCCATGTTGCTCTGTGCCAAAAAAGTCTCCAGAACCTCTAAGTTCCAAATCTTTTTCAGAAATAATAAATCCATCATTTGTATCACACATTACTTTCATACGTTGTCTTACTGTTTCTCCGTTTCCTTCATATTTCAAAATACAGTAAGATTGATATTCACCTCTTCCGACTCTTCCTCGTAATTGATGCAATTGTGCTAGTCCAAATCTTTCAGCATTTTCTACTACCATTATACTTGCATTTGGAACATTAACTCCAACTTCAATAACAGTTGTTGCAATTAAAATTTGAATTTCACCATCCTTGAATTTTTGCATAATTTCGTCTTTTTCTTTTACTTTCATTTTACCATGTAAATAAGCTACTTTATAATTGCTAAATGTTTCTTTTTGATATTTTTCTGCAAGTTCTGTTACTGACTTTAACCCCATTTCTTCATTTTCTTCTACTAATGGACATACAATATATGCTTGTCTTCCTTCATCTATTTGCTTTCTGATAAATGCATTTACTCTTTCCTCCATATTTTTTCTAACTGCATATGTTTCTATTTTCTTTCTATTTGGTGGAAGTTCATCTATTATTGAAATATCTAAATCGCCATATAATATTAATGCTAATGTTCTTGGAATTGGTGTTGCAGACATTGCGATTACATCTGGATTTTTTGCTTTTGATGCTATTGTGCTACGTTGTTTTACCCCAAATCTATGTTGCTCATCTGTTACAACTAATCCCAAATTTTTGAATACTACATTTTCTTCTAATATAGCATGTGTTCCTATTAAAATGTCAATTTCTCCATTTTTTAATTTTTCTAGAATTTCTTCTTTTTTCTTTTTAGTTACACTTGAAATTAGTAATGCACTTCTTATTCCGAGCTCATCTAAAATCCCTTGAAAACTTTCTAAGTGCTGACTTGCAAGTATTGCCGTTGGAGCCATTATAGCTGCTTGATAGCCAGATTTTACTGCTTTGTATGCTGCAATCATTGCAACTACCGTCTTTCCTGAACCTACATCTCCTTGCAATAGTCTGTTCATTGGCTTATTACTTTCCATATCTCTATCTATTTCTTCAAGAACTCGTAATTGAGCTTTTGTTAGTCTAAATGGTAAAATATTTATTACATCTGACATTTTTGCATCTTTACTAAATTGAATTCCATTTGTGTCACGTTCATAATTATTTTTTAGTTTTAATAATGCTAATTGCATTGTAAGCAATTCTTCAAACACAAGTCTCTCACGAGCTTTATTAAAATCTGAGAGTTCTTTTGGAAAATGAATTCGCTCTATGCATAAGTTTATGTTCCATAAGTTATTTTCTTTTAATATGTAATCTGGAAGTGTTTCTGGAAGATTTCCTTTTACTTCCGCTAATCCACTTTCTATTATTCTTCTTAGTGTTCCCTGTTTTAGTTCATAAGTTAATGGATATATTGGAATAATTCTACCTGTATTTTTGCTTTGGTCTATCTCATCATAGACAGGTGAATTCATTTCAAATCTACCATTTTTATTAGATATTTTACCAAAAAATCTATACATTCTTCCTGGTTGAAATTTGTCTCTTAAATATCCTTGATTAAACCATGTTATATAACATGTTCCTGTTTGGTCTTTCACAATTAATTTACTAATTACCATTTTACCTTTGCGCATTTCTAAAATTCTTCCGGTAGCCATAGCTTCTATGAGGACTTCTTCTCCATCTACACATTCATATAAGTTTTTCGGTTTGCTTCTATCTTCATAGTCTCTTGGATAATATGTTATTAGATCTTTTAATGTATATATATTTAATTTATTTAAAAGCTTTACTCTGTTTGGTCCTACTGATTTTACATATTTCACATCTTTGTTTAAGTCTAACATATACTCCTCCCATTTCATGTGTTTATTTTACTATATTTTTAACAGTTTAAAATCCATACTATCTGCACTAACCAATTTAAACTCTATTCCTTCAACATTTCCCTCAATTGCATCTGAAATAGAAATTCCATGTAAATGTCCATAATAACATCTCTTAACATTATATTTTTTCATCAAATTTACAAATTCCGCTTCTTGTTGTGAAATTATTTTAGCTTTAGTTATAGGTGGATAATGCATAAATACTATAATTTCTTTATCATTGCCATATTTACATATTCCATCTTTTATTGATAATTCTAGTCTTATCAATTCTCTCCTTATTAATTTTTTATCCGTCTCTTCATCTGCTATACTCCAACCTCTAGTTCCACATAAAATCTTATTTTCAAATTCATAACTATTATTATATAAAAAGTCAATATTATTAAAATTGTTGTCCTGTAAATATTTTCGCATAGCTGTAACAGTTGTCCACCAGTAATCATGATTTCCTTTTAGCAAGAGCTTTTTTCCAGGTAAACTATTTAGATATTGGAAATCTAACTTTGTATCTTTTAAATATGTTTCCCATGAAAAATCACCAGGAATGACAACTAAATCTTCTTCCTTTACTTTTTGTATCCAATCATTTTTTATTTTATCTTCATGACTTGCCCAATTGTCTCCAAAGATATCCATCGGCTTTGGATTATTAAATGATAAATGCAAGTCTGCTATTACGTATATTGACATTATTATTCTCCTATTTTCAAATTTGGCACAGCATTAAGAGTATTTTCTGATATGTCTCCATTTAAAAATCTATAATATCCTGCACAACCTATCATTGCAGCATTATCTGTACATAATTTTAAATCAGGTTTATAAATTTTTAAATTTAGACTTTCTCCTAATTTTTCAAATTCGCTTCTTATATGTGTATTTGCAGAAACTCCACCAGCTAAAACAATTTTCTTTATTCCTGTCTGATTTATGGCTTTTTTTATATTATCTATCAATTCTTCTGTTACAGCTTTTTCAAAGCTCAAACATAAGTCTGCTTTATTTATTTCAGGATTTTTATGGTGTAAGTTTATTACTGCTGTTTTTATTCCACTAAAACTAAAATCTAAGTTTTCAAAATGTGTTTTAGGAAAATCTATTGAAGGTTGTCCTTCTTGTGCTAATTTGTCTATTTTAGGTCCTCCTGGATATGTTAGTCCTATAACTCTTGCTACTTTATCAAATGCTTCTCCTATTGCATCATCCCTAGTTTTTCCTAATACTTCCATATCACAATAGTTTTTTACATATACAATTTGTGTATTTCCTCCTGATGTCAACATACATAAAAATGGTGGTTCTAAATCTCGATGTGTTATATAATTTGCTGCTATATGTCCCTCCAAATGGTTTACTCCTACAAGTGGTTTATTAAGTGCATATGCTAAACCTCTACCATAAGATACTCCTACAAGTAATGCACCAACCAGACCTGGTCCATATGTTGGTGCTATTACATCTATATCTTCAAACTTAATATTTGCTTCTTCTAAAGCTACTTTAGTAACTCGTGATATAGCTTCTATATGATTCCTTGAAGCAATTTCTGGAACTACTCCTCCAAATTGCTCATGAATTTTTATTTGTGTATCTATTATATTGGATAAAACATCTCTGCCGTTTTTTATAACAGCAACAGATGTTTCATCACAACTTGTTTCTATTCCTAATACTATTATATCTTTTTTTTGCATTATATTTCTCCTATAGTCCAAATACTTTCATTGCAAGACCTAATATCCATTCAGTCATTTTACTGATTATTGGTGAAATTAAGTTTCCTGCAATTCCTGTTATCCATATTACTATAAATACTATATAAAATATTCTTTCATTTTCTATAAACCAAGATTTTGCGCTATGTGGTAATATTGGTAAAAATATTTTTGAACCGTCTAATGGTGGTAATGGTATTAAATTAAATACACCTAAACCTATATCCATTGTAACTATACTTCCTACTATAGATAATATTATATATCCAATATTGCTTGATATGAACGCTACTCCAGCAAATTTCCAGATTGCACAATATATTAATGCAAATATTATTGCTGTAATAAAGTTCATTAATGGTCCTGCAAATGATACTATTGCATCAGCTTTTTCAACAGATATGTTTCTATTGTAATTTCTTGGGTCTACCTGAACTGGTTTTCCCCATCCTATGTGTACAAAAAATAGCATTGCAAGCCCTAAAGGGTCTATGTGGTCAAATGGATTTAAACTTAGCCTCCCCTGTCTTAATGGTGTATCATCTCCTAATTTGTAAGCTGCAAGAGCATGACCATATTCATGTACTGTTATTGCTAACAATACTGCTGGAATTGATAGTAATAAACTAAATATTCCTGTTGCTCCATAGCTCATAAGTGATAGCACTACTAATATTCCTACTATTATATATAGTGTTTTTTTGTCTATTTCGAATCCGAACATATTTCTCTCCTATCTTCCCCTATTTTCTTTTTGTTCTTGCTTAATGGTTACTTTGTAATTATACCATATTTTAAAAAAAATACAACGATATACTTTGAATTTAATAAAAATTAATTATTTATTATTAGTATCTAAATTAATTATTTTTTTGTATAGTTCGATTAATTTATTAGCTCTTTCATGATCCATTAAGTCTTCATTCAATGTATAATAAAATCTGTTATAAACAATACACTCATCATATGAAAGATATTTTTCGACTTGTTCTAAAAGCTCAACTGGTGTTGAATAGTAGTAATCATTATTAAATTTACGTACCTTATTTGAATAAATATATACTATTACTTTCTTTAATAAAGAATTACATTTTATAAATTCATTTTTTTTCATATAATCATTTATTAACTCTAAAACCTTTTCATTCTCCATTTTACTTCCTCCTAACGTTGTTCTGATTTTTTATGTTCTAAAAAATCTGTATCTTCAACATAATTTTGGTCTGGAGTCTTTTTGTAAATTTTTCCATCTGATAAATCATATATTCTATGAATTAGTCTTTTCTTACTGCTATTAGGCTCAGAAGATTTTAAGTGCTCTGGAACAGGGCCTCCTGCTATAAATGCTAAATGTTGTATAAATTTATATCTAGGATGTGTTGTATCAACTTTTTTAGAAAGATTTATTATTGCCTTCTTTCTTTGAGGAAGTAATGGTAATAATATCGGAGTTGGAAAACTCGTTAAATCACTTTTTTTGAAATCATTTTCTCCTTGATATATAGGAATTCTATATGAATTTTGATTAGCCATTAGAAAATCTTCTAAACAATAACGTGATATATGTAATCTTTGTGGCATATTTAACCCTGGAATGTCAATATCTAATAACATCATATTTCGCTTTAAGCCTTTTTGGCAATCTTCATAGGTTACACCCCAATTTTTAGAAAAATTTTTAATAGTAAATAATTCTGACAATTGAGCAATCATAATATAATCTTTTAATTTATAAGAAATAAGTTCTGTATTTATTGACTTATAATATTTAGGAAAATCTTCCTCAAAGTCATTTTGTGAATTTGATATTGCACCATTATTTACTTTAGAAAAGTATTCATTATAATTTGTACCAATTGCTTGGCAAAATTCTGTAAAAACAGATGTCAAATCAACTATACCAGAAAAATTCTTTTTCTCTTTTGATTTTTCTAAAGTAGGATTATACATATAATTTCTAAATATTTTTCCGAGAAATTTCATCTTTTCAAATTCCGCTTCTAAGATTTCTTTGGAAAAAGAAAATCTCACATTGCCAGTATTTCTATTAATTTTAGAATTTTTTAATTCTTCCCATAAATTTAAATCTGATATTATAAAATAAGCTGAATTAAAATTAGGAAGTTCTTTAGAAAATCTATTTATCCAAAAAGAATCTAGTGAAGCTAAAGATGTAATATCTAACTTATCAAGAACATCTTCACTAAAGGCTTCCTCAAATTCTTCAGCTGTTATTTTTAATTCAGGAATTCCAAGTTCTTCTGAATACAATTTATTATGAGAAGATATATATTTTTCTAAAACTCCCATTTCCTTTAAATCTGAAAGAATTTGTTTAATTGCTTCCTTATAGTTTTCTCTTAGTTCTTTTTCTAAATCTTTGATCTTTTTATCTAAAAATAATCTAACTCCCTTGGCCTCATCATTTTCTAAATACATTTCAATTTCTTCAATTATAGAACGACCTGAACCCTTTATAGCACGTTTTAAGCTCTTTTTCTTAGATTCAGATAATGTTTCATATGTTCTTAGTGCTGGATATTGACGCATTAATTTCATTTTCTCAACTCTATAACAATAGATCAGGTCTTTAAGAAATTGTCTTTTTGATACTTCTTGATTAGAAGAGTATGATGTTTCTCTCTCTGGATAAATTATTGTTTGAGTATTTTTTTCTATATTTATTAATTCATTATATACACGATTAAATTCTGAAATATCGTTAGAAAATCGAATAGCTGTATCTAATCTTAAACTATCACTTCTAAAACTGCAATAATTAGATAAATCTTCAAAATATTTTTCTAACAAGTCATTTACTTTATTATCAACTTCTTCGTCTGTAATACCTGGATTAGAATCATATAATTTTCGAACATATCTAAAAAAAGTTTGATAATTTGCCATTAATTGACCTGTATATTTATATGATAATTGTGGAGATTTAAAATCAGTATTTATTCTATTATTATGTTTATTTGAACCTAATATCTCATAAAAAGATATTTCTTCATTCATATATTATATCACCTCTAAAAAATATCCATACTATTATACCATATATTACGATTTTTTTCAAATTATGGCATTATTCTGGTATTTTACAATTCAAGTGGTAGATTTCATGTTTTAATTTAATCAGATTATAAAAAGCCGATTAATTTCTTAATCGACTTCATATATTTTATTATAATTCATTGATTTCATTAAATTATAGAAAATTTGCTAATAATCTAGTTCAATGGTTTCATTGAACAATTTTCTATGACGCCTGAAACCTAGTTGTTTAAAGACATTTGCTTTTTTCATTAAACTTGAAAGATTGCTATTTTACAGCTACTAAAATAAATTTATTAAGCTTCATTAAAACTTATTTAAAAAATATTAGCAATATTTCTTGCCCATTATATCACATACTAAAAAAATTTTCAATTATTTAGAATATCTTTTTATAATTTTGTTTTTTATGCTAATTAAAAAAGTAAAAGCAATTAAGAAGACACAATATATACTTTACTCTTACATAGCCTTTTAATGTACAAC
>CALYBE010000056.1 GCA_944393735.1 uncultured Clostridia bacterium | reverse complement strand
TAGTTCAAGGTACTATTTATCCAGATGTTATTGAAAGTGGGCTTGGCAAAAGTGCTGTTATAAAAAGTCATCATAATGTTGGAGGTCTTCCTGATTATGTTGATTTTAAGGAAATTGTTGAACCTTTGAGAAATCTATTCAAAGATGAAGTTAGAAAAACTGGTTTGGAACTAGGTATTCCAGAAAATCTAGTTTATAGACAACCTTTCCCTGGTCCAGGTTTGGCTATTAGAATTATCGGAGATATTACAGAAGATAAGTTAAATATCTTGAAAGATGCTGATGCAATATTTAGAGAAGAAGTTGCAAATGCGGGCTTACACAAAAAAATTAATCAATATTTTGCAGTTCTTACAAATTTAAAATCTGTTGGCGTTATGGGAGATGAACGTACTTATGATTATACTATAGCTCTTCGTGCTGTAGAAACAACTGATTTTATGACTGGTGTATGGAGCAAAATTCCTTATGAGGTTTTAGAAAAAGTTTCTAGTAGAATTGTTAATGCAGTTAAACATGTTAATAGAGTAGTTTATGATATTACTTCTAAACCACCAGCAACAATTGAGTGGGAATAAAATCTATTTTAGTGATAAATCTTATAAAAAAAGAAACGTCAATTTTTTTAGACGTTTCTTTTTTATTATGTAGAATCAAAGAAAAATCACCCAAATAATAATTTGGGTGAAAAGTATAACTACTAATTTTAAGTTACATCTATTTCCTAATTTAACTTATTTACTTCATCTCTAAACTGGTCTCCTCTATCATACATATCTTTAAACATATCAAAACTCGTACTAGCAGGAGAAAATAATACAACTTGCCCTGGTTTTGCTATTCTTCTAGCTAGTTCTAAGCTTTGCTTAAAAGTATCACACATATGTATATCGAGCTCTTTATTTTGAACTTCTAATTCTTTTTTTACAGCATCATAAATTTTAGTGGCTGTTTGGCCTATTAAAATTAAGCTTTTTACTTTTTCTACAATAGGTTTTGCAATTGGTGTGTAATCTAAATTCTTATCTGCTCCACCTGCTATTAAGACAATTTCTTTATCAAATGAATTTAATGCTGAAATTCCTCTTGTTGGAGTTGTACTTGCTGAATCATTATACCATTCTACACCATCTAGTGTTCTTACATATTCTAATCTATGATGTACTCCTGGAAATTGTTTTATAGTTTCTAGTGCTTTATCTGTATCTACTAATGTTTTAGTTAATGCTAATGCTGTACAAATATTTTCAAGGTTATGAATTCCTTTTAATTTTATTTCATCTTTTGAAATAAGATGTCTTCTGATTCCATCATTGCATTCTTTTATAACTCCATTATCTACTATATATCCATAATCTAATTTTTGTTTACTACTAAATAATATTACTTCTCCATTTGCTTCATCTTGACATGCATTTGTTATCTCATTATCAGCATTTAATACAAGAATTCCTGTATCTTTTTGGTATTTAAATATATTCTTTTTTGCCTCTATATATTCTTCATAATCTTTATGTATATTTAAATGGTTTGGAGTTATATTAGTTATTGCTGAAATATCTGGGCTAACATTCATTCCCATTAATTGAAAACTGCTTAATTCTAATACAATAACATCTTCTGGCTTAATTTCATTTAATTTTGTAAATAAAGGTATTCCTATATTTCCACCTAAATGTGTAGTGTATCCTGCATTTTTTAATATTTCATATGTTAAAGTTGTTGTAGTTGTTTTTCCGTCACTTCCTGTAATTCCTATAATTTTACAAGGTGCCATTTTCATGAGTTGTTCAATTTCTGTTGTAACTTCTGCTCCTCTTTGTTTTTCTGCAACTAATTCTTTTTTAGTTGGCAAACAACTAGGTGATCTAAATATTAGTTCAAATCCTTTTAAATTTTCTAAATTTCCTTTTCCTAAAAAGGCTTTTATTTTATACTTTTTTATTTTACTTACTATATCTGGTGCAATGTTTTTTTCTTCTCTATCATCAAATACTGTTACATCAGCTTGTTTTTGGTACAAGTAATCCAAAAGTGGTATATTACTTACTCCTAAACCTATTACTGCTACCTTTTTATTTTTTAAATTTTTTTCAAATTCTTCTAATTTTTTGTTTTTAAATTCCATTTGCAATAACTCCTTTACGTTATTTTTACAACTCTGAAGCAAATTCTTTCATATTTTCTAATACTTTTTGTGTACTTTCTTCTATACTCTTACAATCTGTTACATCAATTACTTTTGTTTGTGGATAAATCTTATAATATCCTGACTTTTCTTGCAATTCATCTCTTTCTTTTATCATTTCGCTTATTTGTTCTATTGGTATTTCTTTATTATATTGCATATATTTTCTTTTTGTTCTTTCTTCAAGTGAAGCATCTATTAAAAAGTGATAGGTAACATCTGGATACATTTTTATTATGTCTCTTGAAGATAATATTATATTATAATCTTTTCTGAATTTATTAATTAAATCTTTCCCAAATTTATATAATTTGTCATTATTGGCTACATTACTTATTTGCGATACTGCCATTGAAGATTGTTTTGATTGTAAATCTTCTTCTTCTACTTTTTTACCATTCATATAGATAACAGTTTCTCTATTTTCCAATTTTATTTCTATTCCAAGCTTTTTCATTATTTCAAATGCATCTAAATCTGAAATATTTTCTAAATTAGCTCCCATTTCTCCTATATGAGGTGTTTTCTCTTTATTTGTTTTAGAATCCATTTTTGCTTCTAATTTTGCCATTTTTTCTTTTTCTTGCATCATTCCATATACAATTGCTCTATATATATTTCCACCATGAATTATTATTGAATTATCTATTTTGTTTAATAAATTTTTACATATTGATGTTTTTCCTGCGCCAACTTTTCCCTCTATTCCTATCACAATATTTTTTTGTTCCATAGCTACAAATATTCCTTTCTAGAATTTGAGTTTCCTGTGCTATTATATAACTTTTTTTTTGTTTTTACAATATTATTGTATATTTATTGTTTCAATGGATAAAATATTTTTGTAAATTGAAATGGAGGTGTTCTTCTATGTCAGAAAAAAATAATAAACAAAATAAAAATAATCAAAACAGAAATAATGAAAATAACAATAACAACAATCAAAATAATAACAATAGATAATTATTTTAAATTAAGAGGAGGTCGCCATACAGCGACCTCCTCTGTTTGTGGTATCACAACATATTCAATTTTTCAATTTAGATCTTCGTCAGATCGACATAGGTTGCTGTCGAGCAAAATTCCCTGAGCTCCACATTGCTCAGGTTGACATTACATCTCCCAAAGTTTCTCAAGGCAAACCAGTTCGTTGCGAACCAGTCCACAAAGACCTTGCTGTCATCATCAAATGTGACGACAGACTTCTTCAAATCCTGAGAAACTAAAAGCTTGTTAGTAATCTCTTCGCCTCCACGAATCCTGCCGGAAATATAGACCTTTCCGGCGTGCTTATTAAAGTTGATGTCATCCAGGATGGGAATACCATCCTCAATAGCCTTTTCGAAGCTATCATAGAACGGATTCCTCTTACCCAGCATATAGCTGGTACCATGGGTCTGAGCCCAGGTCTTATCCCAGAGAGTAATCGATGTCGTCTGAATCGCCTCGCCGTCAGTATAGTCCTTGTTCCCGTAGACCTGCCCTGTCAAGGCACAACAATAGCCCTGACTGACGTCGAACTTGATATTCTTCTCGTCAATCATAGTGGTTTTGCCAGTCCGAAAGTCAATCCGAACCAGAGCCCAATTCTCAAGTCTTGCTACCAAATTTGCCATAATGATACCTCCGTTGCTTATCCACAAGGTTTACAAATGCCAACCAGCATTTTGAACTATTATACTACTTTTAGGCATTTTTGTCAAACATCTTTAAGCTAGCTTTTATAAAAGTTTAAACTATGCAATTTCTTCTCTAACTTCCATGTTTGGAATTCTTTGTTTTTTTACTTTATTCGGATTTTCAATAATTTTAGGTCCAGCATTATTTAAAACTGTTTCTTTAGTAATAATGCACTTTTCGATTTTATCATTTGATGGAATATCAAACATAATATCTCTCATTATGTCTTCTATTATTGAACGTAATCCTCTTGCTCCAGTTTTTCTCTCTATTGCTTTGTCTACTATTGCTTCTAGTGCTTCTGGCTCAAATTCTAGTTCTACGTCATCCATTTCTAATAGTTTTTTATATTGTTTTACTAATGCATTTTTTGGTTCAGTAGTTATTTTTATTAGTGCTTCTCTATCTAATTCTTTTAATGTTGCTACTATTGGTAATCTACCTATAAACTCTGGTATCATTCCATATTTTAATAAATCTTGAGGCAATAATTCTTCAAATATTTTGTATCTGTCAATATCTTTATTGCTTTGTATTTCTGCAGAAAAACCAATTGTTTTTTTGCCTGTTCTTTCCTTTATTATATTTTCTAGTCCTTCAAAAGCTCCACCACATATAAATAATATATTTGATGTGTCTATTTGAATTAATTCTTGTTGTGGATGCTTTCTTCCACCTTGTGGTGGTACAGATGCTATTGTTCCTTCAATAATTTTTAATAATGCTTGTTGAACGCCTTCTCCACTAACATCTCTTGTAATTGAAGGGTTTTCAGATTTTCTTGTTATTTTGTCTATTTCATCTATATAAATTATTCCTTTTTCTGCTTTTTCAATATCTCCATCTGCAACTTGAATTAATTTTAGAAGTATATTTTCTACATCTTCTCCAACATATCCAGCTTCTGTAAGTGTTGTAGCATCAGCTATTGCAAATGGTACATTCAATATTTTAGCTAATGTACTTGCAAGTAATGTTTTTCCACAACCTGTTGGTCCTAATAAAAGTATATTACTTTTTTGAATCTCTACATCATTTTCGTCTTGCTCATGCTTTTCTTCTAGTTCTTCTTCATGTGCAATTCTTTTATAATGATTATAAACAGCTACTGCCAAAGTTTTCTTTGCTTCATCTTGTCCTATTACATATTCATCTAATATATCTTTTATTTGTTTTGGACTTGGTATTTGCTCTAGTCCTGCAAGTGTATATGTTTCATCTTCATAGTATTCACTTTCTAATATTTCATTACATAACCCTATACATTCATTACAAATATATACTCCTGGACCTGCTACTATTTTTCTAACACTATCTTGTGTTTTTCCACAAAATGAGCATTTTACATTTTTAGGTATATCATTTTTTGACATTTAATTTCTCCTCTTAATAAATATTTTTCCAAAACCTTTCACCTTCTATTTTTTAGAAGGCTTATTGTTGTTTATTCATGCATAATCTTATTGTGTTTTGGTATTAAGCTCTTTTGGTCATAATTCCATCAATTAATCCATAATCTAATGCTTCTTGTGCTGTCATGTAATGGTCTCTTTCTGTATCTCTTTCAATTACTTCTATTGGTTGACCTGTTCTTTCACTTAATAATTTTGTCAATTTTTCTCTTGTTTTTACCATGTGGTCTGCATGAATTTTTATTTCTGTTGCTTGGCCAGAAAGTCCGCCTCCTTGACCACCTATAAGTGGCTGATGAATTAGTATTTCTGAATTTGGCATAGCAAATCTTTTTCCTTTTTCTCCTGATGCTAATAATACTGCTCCCATGCTTGCAGCTAATCCAACACATACTGTTGATACTGGGCATTTAATGTAATTCATTGTATCTACTATTGCCATTCCATCTGTGATTGATCCACCTGGTGAATTTATATAGAAGTTTATTTCTTTATCTGGATCTTCTGATTCTAAGAATAGCATTTGAGCTACTATTAAGCTTGAAGTTGTTGGATTTACATCTTCTCCTAAATATATAATTCTATCTTTTAATAATCTTGAAAATATGTCATATGAGCGTTCTCCTCTACTTGTTTGCTCAATAACATATGGTACTAAACTTGATTTTTCTAACATTCTTCTTCATCCTTTCTAATTAAATATAAATAAAGTTAGGCAAAAAGATATTGTTTTTCAATGACCTCCCCCTAACTTTTTTACTTTATTTACTATATGTTTTCTATTTTATTTTGGCATTTTTAACTATAAAGTCTATAGCTTTTTCTGATTCTATTCCTTCTTTTATGTAATTTTTTAAGTTCTCATTGTCACTTATTTCTTCAACTTTTTTTCCATAGTTTTTTGCCATTTCTTCTAATTTTTCGTTTATTTCTTCATCACTTGCTTCTATTTTTTCTGCTTTTTTTATAGCTTCTAGAGTAAGTCTTGATTTTATAGAGTCTTTTGCTTGTGGCTCATATTCTTTTTTTATTTCATCTTCTGTTTTTCCTATCATTTTTAAATATTGTTCCATATTTAAACCTTGATATGATAGTCTTTGATTGAAGTCTTGCATCATATGCTCAACTTCCATTTCTATCATTCCTGATGGAATGTCTACTTTAGCTTCTTCGCATACTGCTTTTATTGCAGCATCTTCAGTTTCATATTTTGCTTTTTGTTCATTATCTTTTTCTAGTCTTTCTTTGATGCTTGCTTTTAATTCATCTAATGTGTCGAATTCGCTTACATCTTTTGCAAATTCATCATCTAATTCAGGCAATTCTTTTTTCTTGATTTCATGTAATTTTACTTTAAATGTTGCATCTTTTCCAGCTAATTCTTTTGAAAAATATTCTTTTGGGAAAATTACTTTGATTTCTCTTTCTTCATCTATTTTCATTCCCACTAATTGTTCTTCAAATCCTGGTATGAATGCTCCACTTCCTATTTCTAGTTCATGTCCTTCTGCTTTTCCGCCTTCAAATGCAACTTCATCAACAAAACCTTCAAAATCTATTGTTGCTATATCTCCATTTTCAAGTGGTCTGTCATCTACTGTTACTAATCTTGAATTACGATCTTGCATTTGCTTTAATTCTTTTTCAACATCTTTATCTTCTACTTTATATTCAACTTTTTTTAGTGAAATTCCTTTATATTTTCCTAGTTCCACTTCTGGTTTTACTTGTACTACTGCTGTAAATATTAAGTCTTTTCCTTTTTCCATTTGAACTATATCTACTACTGGTCTACTTACCGCATCTATATTATTTTCATCTAAAGCTTCTCCATAACTTTGAGTTGCAACATCATTGAAAGCATCTTCATAAAAGATTTGTGCTCCATAATATTTTTCTACTATGTTCATTGGAGCTTTTCCTTTTCTGAATCCTGGAATGTTTATATATTTTGCATTTTGAAAATATACTTTTTTCATTGCGTTTTCAAATTTTTCTGCTTCTACTGTAATTTCTAATTTAACTTCATTTGCATTCTCTGTTTTTTCTACTTTACAATTCATTATAATTCTTCCTTTCTTGTATTCGCTTTATATAGCTTTTATATTATATCATATTTTTTCCATTTTGCAAGTGTTTTTTAAAAGATTTATGTGACATAAGCTATTAGTATTTAAATTTATATTTAATCACTGCAAATAGTTATATATTAATATTTTGCAGACAAGACCCAGATTGTTATACCCTAGCTATGTTTTGTCAAAAAATATTAATATATAACTATTTGCAGACAAAACCTAAATTATTATACCCTTGCTATGTTTTGTCAAAAAAGTTAATATATAACTATTTGCAGACAAAACTTAAATTGTTACACCCTAGCTATGTTTTGTCAAAAAATATTAATATATTTCATTTTATTATGCTGTAAAAATTCTCAAATTCATAGCCTCGATCTCTAAAATACGAAATAATAGTAGGCAATGCTTCAGCAGTTGCTTTTTTAGAACCAGCATCATGCATTAAAACAACGACACTATTATGTTTTGGAACAGTTTTTTCAAGCTCTGCCAAAAATTGCTCTGTAGTTGTACAACCTGCTGCATCAGAAGTTAAAGCATTCCAATCTACATGTGCTATATTATTTGCATCTAACAGTTGAACTGACTGTTTCTTTATATTTGCATACTTTCCACCAGAAAATCCACCAGGATACCTAAATAAGTGTGGATTATATTCTTGTACCCCAATTGCATTTCTAATTGCTGTTAGAGATTTATTGTACTCATCAATCACACTTTGTGGAGAAGCATATATTTGTGAATATACATGAGAATAGCCATGGCTTGCAATATAATGCCCTTCTTCATATGCTCTTTTTGTAATCTCTGGATTTAATTCAACTCTACTTCCAAGCACGAAAAATGTTGCTTTTATATTTTCCTGTTTTAATGTATCCAATATTAATGGTGTTACACTTGATGATGGACCATCATCAAATGTTAAAAAAACTCTTTTGGTATCTGAATGATAGATATTGGCTATATTATTTTTTCCTTCATCTGTTAATTCCGGAAGCTTAGCTTTTAATGCCTCTTGCCTCGCCGCTTCTTCTTCCTCTGCTTTTTTTTGTTTTAATTCATCTGCTTGAATACATTGATTAACATATGACAAATATATTTTTTCATAATTATTCTTCTTAATTTGCTCTGTTATAATTAACATTATTACTATAAATAAAACAAAAATAAAACTTGCTATTATTATATTTCTTATATTATTATATTTTCTTCTTATAGAAATCAAATCCATTGTTCCACCTATATTTATCATTAAATTTTTAATTTCTTAAGTATTCTAGTTCTTCTTCCATATTTTTTCTCATGAATAATGGCTCACCTTTTTCAGCAACTTTTATATTTTTTATGTTATCATATTTTTTTAAACTTTCCCATGTTTGTAAATCTCCAGGTATTCCAGTTTGTACAAATATATTTTTAGCAGTATTTTCCATAAATGGTAATAACATTATTCCGATTTTTCTTATATTTTCTATTAGATGATACATACTTGATTGTAGTTTTTCTGTTTCTCCGTTTTTTGAAAGTTCCCATGGACGTGTTTCATCAATATATTTATTTGTTCTAGAAATAATTGTCCATAACTCTTGTAATGAATTTGACATTTCATATTTTTCTATAAAAATTTCAACCTTATCTATTTGAGTATTTGTAAATTTCTCAAATTCTTTATCTACTTCATTTGGTGTTCCATTATATTCTGGAACTTTTCCTTCAAAATATTTGTTTACCATTGATATTGTTCTATTAACCAAATTTCCTAAATCATTACATAAATCTGAGTTATATCTTTCAACAAAATCTTCTGGAGAATAAATTCCGTCTTGAGAAACTGGAACTATTCTTAATAAATAATATCTTGTAGCATCTAATCCATATCTACTTATTAGTTTTTCTGGATAAACAACATTTCCAAAAGATTTTGACATCTTCCCATTTTTCATCATTATCCAATTATGAACTATTATTGTTTTTGGTAATGGTAAGTCTAAAGCCATTAAGAATATTGGCCAATAAATTAAGTGAAATCTAGCTATATCTTTTCCTACAAATTGTGCATCTGCTGGCCAGTATTTTTTAAATAATGTATCATCTTCTTGCATATATCCTAATGCTGTTAAATAGTTCGTTAGTGCATCTAACCATACATAAATTACATGCTTAGGGTCACTTTTAACTTTTATTCCCCAATCAAATGTTGTTCTTGTTACACATAAATCTTCAAGTCCAGGTTTAATAAAATTATTTATCATCTCTGTTTTTCTGTATTCTGGTTCTATGAAGTCAGGATGCTCGTCATAATATTTTAAAAGTCTATCTGCATATTTTTTCATATTAAAGAAATATGCTTCTTCTCTCATTAATTTTACTTCTCTTCCACAATCTGGGCATTTTCCGTCAACCAATTGTGTTGGTGTAAAATAGCTTTCACATGGCATACAATACCAACCCTCATATGTTCCTTTATAAATATCGCCTTTTTCTAAGAAATATTCAAATATTTTTTGAACTGCTTTTACATGATTTTCATCTGTTGTTCTTATAAAGTAATCATATTTTATATCCATTAATTTCCATAAGTCCTTAGCCATTTTTGCCATTTCATCTACATACTCTTGTGGTGTTTTCTCATTTTTTTCGGCTGAAGTTTGAATCTTTTGTCCATGTTCATCTGTTCCTGTTAGCATAAATGTATCATATCCTCTTAATGTTTTGTATCTTTTTACTGTGTCTACTAATATTTCAGTATAAGCTGTTCC
>CALYBE010000055.1 GCA_944393735.1 uncultured Clostridia bacterium | reverse complement strand
TCTTTAAGAAAGGATCGTGATTTTATGGAACTATATAAATGTAGCCGTTGTGGTGCTTTTCATACAAATCCAGGTGCCGTTTGCTCAAAATGTGCACATACAGATAATTTAGAATTCTCTACTTTCAATTCTTACATACAACAAAATGGTTTTACTTCAATTGATACAGTTGCAACAGAAACAGGAATTGCTCAAAAAAATGTTAGCAGATTTATGGGATATCAAAATATTGATGTTTCATCTATTAATGGTAATGAGAATTTTTCTGCATCAGGTAGAGTACTTAACTAATTTCTGATTTTTATATAAAAAAAGCTTAAGATTTACTAAAAAAAGTTGTATAAGTAAATCTTAGGCCATTTTTTTGCCAATATCTAAAATAAGCATATTGTGTGGTAATAGAAAGTGTGCAGACATCATCTGCACACTTTTCTTCATTTTAGTTATTAGAGAAAATTATTGTATTTCTTTTACCATTATATCTCCAAATACTGCATACCCTATTTGTGGTGCATCTACAAATACATGAGTTATTGCACCAATAAATTTCCCGTTTTGTATAATTGGAGAACCACTCATGCCTTGAACAATTCCTCCCGTTTTTTCTAGCAATTCTTCATCTGTTATTTTTACAAGCATGCTTTTATTATCATAATTGTTGTTTAAATAAATTTTTTCAATATTTAAGCTATATTCTTTTACCTCTCCATCTATTTCAGATAAACAGGTTGCTTCCCCTAATTCGATTTCTTGTCTTGATGCTACTTTCATTTTTTTTGTATAATCAATCTTTAAATTGCTTAAATTTTTTATAATTCCATATATTCCATATTGAGTATTTTTATAAATGCTACCTATTTCTGCATTTTTTATTATTGTGCCTTGAATTTTTCCTGGTACATTTTTTTCTCCTTTTTGAATTGCTAAAATGTTTACATCGTCTATTTCTCCAGAAGATATATTTATAATTTCTACAGTGTCAATATCTGTTATGGCATGTCCTAATCCTGCAAAACTGTTTGTTTCTTCATCATAAAATGTTATTGTCCCTACTCCTCCTGCACTATCTCTAACCCAAAGTCCTATTTTGTATTGTCCGTCTTCACATAATACTGGTTTGATTTTTTCTGTTTTTTGTTGTTCATTTTGAATATATGTTATTTCTATTTCTTCTCCTTTTGATTCATTTATTATTTCGATCAGTTCTTTTGTGTTATTTACTGTAGTTCCATTTAAACTAACTATTGTGTCTCCTTCTTGAATTTGAGTACTTGCAAATGGTTTACATATTTCTCCATTTTCGTTTTCTATTGATGTTGAACCTACAACTAGCACTCCGTTTGTGTATAACTTTATTCCAACTATTTGCCCTACTGGAATTACTTCTACATCTTCTAGTACTTTTATATTTATTGTTTTTAGTTTTATTTTGTCAAATAAATTTACTGTTATTGTTTCATTTCCTACGTTCTCAAACGTGCTTGTTGATAGATTTGTTGAAGCTTCTATTGATTCTTTATTTTCTTTTTTTATGTTTATTCCCCATAGTGTTGGTATGTTTATTTGCTCTCCTTGGAAAATTTCTATGCTATTTGGAAGAGTGTCTATTGATATAAAATATGTGTATATAAAAAATAATACAAATAATATAATTAATTTTTTGAGAGTTTTCATTCTAATACATCCTTCTCTTAAGAAAATTTAAGTTGAAAAATAATTAGAATTATCATTAAATTAGTTACTGTTCATATCAAACTTTGTAGATGAATTTGAAATGTTGATATATAAATATTTGCTCATCAAAGACCTATAGGAAGACCCCAGCTATGTTTTTGATAAAAATATTTATATATCAACATTTCGGACTTTTCTACAAAATTATGTCTGAACTGTAACTTAAATTATAATTATTTTTCAACTTTAGCTCCTTCAAATTTATTATTTGTATTAATCTTCGTTTTATTCACTTATTATGTTATCCAATTATTGCATTATTCAATTTCCACACTATCTAATTAATTATTGTTTTTGTAATATCATTCCATCATCATTTCTGAATAATATTTTAAGATTATTTGCTTCAATTTCTTCATCTACTTTATCATAGTCATCACAATAATATCTTCTCATTAAAATAAAATAGTTATATTCTTCATTTAAAAATTCTTGAATATTTACATCTTCTATATAATATTGTATATAGAAATATCCATTTCTTGTAATTCCATATATCCATCTAGATTCATTTAATGTTACTGCTGAAATTAAGGCATTGTCTTGAATTTGATAATGATTTATATTTTCATTGTAGTAATCTAATATTTCTAATTCCTCATCTGTTACGATTACAAAATCTCTCTTTATTTCTTCACAATTATTTCTGAATATATCAAAAAATATTAGATTTTTCTCAAATACAATCCCTACTATAACTCCTACAACATATATTCCTGTGCAGATATATGTTATTATCATGTTCTTTTTGCTTTTAGAAATTATTTGGCTTAATCCTTTTTCTGCAACACATATTACGAATATCCATAGACAATAATATACTTTATAGTAATAATATTGTGATACTACATTTAATTTCATTCCAATAAATAGTCCAATTGAAATTATGACATTTAAAATTAAGAATTTGAGGCATATATCATCTTGTTTATGTTTTATAGTATAAATCATATAATATATGTCTATAATTAGAAATATTAACATATTTGTTATTAAATTTTCGTATATTGGTCCAGGTGTAGCTAAAATAGTGGCATAATCACTAACTCCATCAAATCTAGGTCTTATTATTTGCAATATTACATAGTAAAATATTCCAAATATTCCTGGAATTATTAGGGTTATTAAGGTACTGCATATGCTGTCTACTGTAAATAGTTTTTTATTTTGCTTGATTGTGTCTCTTATTATTTGCCAAAATTCTGCTAGGAATATTATTGGTGCAAAATAGTAATATGTGAACATTAATCCAAAATTTAAAATGAATAATAATGTCCATTTGTGTTGCTTGGTTAAATTTGCTTGCATTACTATTAATATTCCAGTTATAAAATTTAATCCTACTGTTAAGTATGAGTATCCACATAATAAACTATATAATGGATATCCTAACATATATACTAACGATAATATTAATGGTATTATTTTAATCTTATTTTCTTTTTTATAATTTGATAATAATACATACATTAAAAATCCTGATAATATCCACATGCTTATATCAAATATAAAATATAGTTTGCAAAAATATGTTCTTGTAACTAGTTTATCTAAAAGTTTAAAGAATATTCCCGTATTTATATATGCTCCTGGTGCAATTGCTTTTAAGTTAAACATTCCTAATGTGTCTGTGTTTTCTTCTTGCAGTAATTTTGAAAATGTATAAAAATCGTTTGCTGCATAGAAATGTGTTTCAGCATCTGTTACTCTGTATTTTATTTCTATTGTCGGACCAAATCTTATTAATGTGACTGTTATTCCTATTAAAATTATTAGTATAATTGCTAATATGTCTATTATGTTTATGAAGTATTTTTGCATCTTTTTGTCTTTTTTTATTTTATATCCAAATATGAGTGAAAGTATTATATTTATTACTGATAAACTTACTAATGTTGTTTTTATTTCTATAAATGAGAGAATTGTGCATACAATGATATTGCTTGCTAATATTAATACAAAGCTTATTATTATTTCATTTATAAGATTTTTCTTTTCTTCTTTTTTATACATTAGTAAATATAATGTGATCATTAATATTGTAGTTAATATGTATGTTATTCTCATTTTTTCTTCCTTTCGAAATTTCTTCTCACCCGATTTGATTTTTCTACTATAAAAAGAAAATCTCAAAGGGCTAGCGATTGTATCCTTTTATAAAAAAAAAATGATTATATTTCCATAATCATTTAATTTGTTGAACCATTTATTGCAACTGTTCCTGTGCTTGTTGCTGCTAATATTTTTTCTTCTCTACCTGTTTTATAGTAAATATTCCTTATTAATTGAGAAATTGTTTTAGCATCATTAGTAGCTGTTACTGAAACTATGTCTCCTTCTTTAAGAATAAGAGCATCTGATGTTGCAAATCTTTCTTGAACTTGAGTTGTATATATAGAATAATATGCATTTGGTCCTATAGTTCCTGTATTAAAAGTTTCTCTTTGAGCAGAGTTTTTGTCTAATATTTTTATTTCAAATGATATCTCATATGAATTTCCTGTTGCAGAAATATTAGTAACAAAGTTGTTATAATCATCACTTGTTATCTTTCCAGTTTTTACAATTGAGTCAACAAATGCAGCTGTTTCTGTTGATACAACTAATTGAGAAATGTCATCACTTCTATCAGCAATTAAAGCAAATGGAACCAAGAACATTAATACAGCTCCTACTAATATACCTAAAATATCTACTGAAGTTTCTTCCATTCTTTAATCGCCTCCTTTAAAAAAATAGCATTATATTCTTTTTTAATTCGCTATAATTTATTTATAATAATAAAAAAATATTTGATATTACATTATTTTAAACTATTGCAAAATATATGTTATAACTCTTTTTTTAGTTTTATTTATTTCTAAGCCAGGCGTTTCTTTTCCTGCTTCTGCGTCTTCTTGATAATATTCTCCTAATAGTTCTTCAAAATAATTATCTTTTATTAAATCTTCATATAATCCGTTTGGATATGCACTATAAAGCTGATTTGCAAAAACTGTACCAGTAGCATCTCCAGATAATATTGCATTAAGATGTGCAATAGGATTAGTTTGTTCAGTATTTCCATAGATTTCTTGTTCTAGGTCTAAGTAATTTATTAGAATGTCATTTCCTAACTCATCTTTTTTTCTTACTCCAGTATTTACATCTATTACATAAAATAATGGTATTCCTACTAAGTCTGTTCCTACACGTTTATAGAAAACAAGTCTGAAGTTTTCATTATATGCTTTATACATTGTTGGAATTACTGTTTCAGCTCCAACAATTCTTTTATCTTCTGTGCTTGCAATATAAGTATAATCAAGTGTTTTATCTCTTAATTCTACTATATTACTTATAGCTAAATTAGCTGAAGAAAGGGTTGATATACTAAGAGTAAGTGCTAACCCAAACATTAAAACTGCAAATGCTATCTTTAGTGCCTCTGCTGCATTCTCCATAGTAAATCCCCCCTTTCTTGTAATTACTAATTAACTATGTTCTTTGTGTAACAGTTATACTTGTAACTCTACCTGAATTGTTGTAATTACATACAACTGAATATGTATTTCCAGTTCCAACTCTTGCAGGAGTAACTGTTTCAGATCCTGTTAAAACTGTACTAGAATCTACAACAACTTGAACTATTTGGCTGCTATCAGCTGCAGTTAAGTTATGTGTGTATACAGTTTTTAATAAACCATTTACTCTTGTTCCAGTTACGTTAGGTCCTTCATAGTTTGTAAATTGTTGATTAAAAGATGTTACTTCTTGTTGGCTTAAATCTCCATTATCTGTAATTGTACTACTTGTGTTACTAATAATATATACACCAAAAGAGATTAGCATGATTGCTATTAAAACAGCTGCTGCAATTAAAAGCGCTTTGGTTGCGTTCTCCATATGTACATTCCTCCTTTTCAAATAAATATTTATATTTAGTTCGATAAAATTTTATTTCATCGAATTTTATTAACTTATTTAAGCTATTTGTTATAAAAATTATTCTATTTAGCTGTAGTTTTTTTTCAAAAAAATATTTACTATTCAGGTGTAGCTATTTGTTCAAATAACATATATTTTATTCTACCTGTTTTTTCGTGATACTCTACATCTGAACATTTAAATTTATAATTTATAAAGTATTGAACAAATTGTTCTGTGCCTAAACTGTTTATTTGTTCCATTTTAAAAATATATTCGTCTTCACCTTCTTGTATTTTAACTTCTACTTCAATGGAATTTTCATCATTTTGTATAAAAAAACCTTGTTCATCTTTTTCTATATTGTTTTTTGTATTTTTATCAACAGCTTTATTTATTACTGTTGCAACATCTATACCATAAACTTCTTTATTGGCATATTGCTCAAATTCTTGATTTTCTTGACTTATTGTTGCTAAATCTGCCTGGTAAGAATAGTATTTTAGTCCTATAATAGAAACTATTATTACTATTATTACTAAAAATATAACAAATTTCTTCATAATTCTACTCCAGTATAACATATTATATTTTTATTTTAAATAGTTTTTTTAATTTTTTTCTAATTTATTTTACTCTAAATGAAAGGTAATTTCATATACTCTTCCTGTATTTTTACTTACTTTTATGTCAGTATTTTGACATATATATTTATTATAGTAATTTTCAGATAAATATTCTGTTTCATATTGACTTAGATTTTCTTCAATATTACTCTTATAAATTATTGAACCACTACTACTTGTTAGCCAAACATTTACTGCAATATAAAGACTATTTTCACCAGCGTCATCTTTGGTTATTTCATATTCCGTGTTATTGTCATAGGCTAAATTTGCCACAGTCATAACATCTTGAAATGTAATGTCTTTTGTTTTATTTCCATTACTATCTATATTTATATAATTCAAAAATTGTGTATTGAAGCTATATAATTCATTTTCTTCTAATTGCTCATTCGTTTGTTCTATATATGAATGAATGTTAATATATAAATATATTCCGAAGGGTTGCAATCATTACTGCCATCAATACACCCGCTGCTATTAATAGAGCTTTGGTTGCATTTTCCATTTAAACTATCCTTTCAATAAAAATTAGTATAATTCAATTAGTCACATTTTTTCTTAGATATTTATCTAAATTGTTATTTAAATATTCTTTTAATTAATTATTGTCTATATCGTTCCATCAAATTGGATATTTCCTGTTTCTGTTGTCATAACACGAAATGTCATTTTTACAATTCTTCCTGTATTTTTGTCATATGTAAGTCCTGTCCCACCTGATGCTGTAGTACACATAAAATGTGCTCTTTTAAATTGTGTGAATTCATAATATGTTTTTGTTGCTGTTTGTATTGAACTAATTTTTGCTGTATCTGTTGGTGTTAAATCAGTTTTCAGTATTTGATTTATTTTATCTGTGTCACTATTTAAAACTACTCTTATGTTTGATGCAAGTTGTTGCAACTTAGATTCTGTAACATTATTTATTCCAGCACTTGATAAGTTATTTATTAAATTACTTGTAGTAGTTGAAAATACAGAAATTTGATTTTCATCAATATTAGATGATGTTATTAAATAGTTTGTACCATCATATGAATATTCTTTTAAATTGTCAGCAGTTCCTAAGTATATTTCTAAATCTAATCTAGGATATTCTTTTCCATTTGCCTCTCTGGTATTATAGTCAATTATCATATTCATTATAGAAACAAGGTCACTACCTCTAATTTCTCTTTGGTCATAATTTTCAAACTTTTTATTGAATTCTATTAATTGTTGTTCTATTTTTTGCTGGCTCTGTTGGTTATAAAGGCTTGATATTTGATTATATAGCATTACTAATAATGATAATATCATTATTGCAAAAAATAAGCTAGCCGCAATTAACAAAGCTTTTGAAGCATTTTCCATAAATTACCCTTCCTTTCAAGAAAATTTGTTGTGACCATATAATGTTTTGCTATCACATTTATAGTGATAGCAAAATCATTAACTTAGACTTGCAATTGATCAAATGCTCCAGACATACTTGTTAATCCTATAAATACTAATGGTATAATTAGATAACCAACAAATAGTACAATCATTGGTGCAAAACCTACACCTTTACCTATAAGACCTTTTCTTGATATTAATTGATCATTTGTAGCTTTTCTTTTTTCTTTATGATATTCTCTATCTGCATCTAATTCGTCAAAAGCTTCTCTAATAGGTATTTTTTCAACTGCTGCTTGTAAACTTTCAACAATTCTTATCATGTCTTGGTTTGTTACTTCATTTTTTAATTCTTCTAATGCCTCCCAAGCACCTGCTTCATAGTTGTTTACACATCGAGAAATTTGCTCTTTGAAAATGTTTGAATACCTTTCTAGCCATTCAAGAATCATTTCTACATTTACCCTCTCAATTTTCATAAGCATTACTATAATTGTTTGAAATTGCATTACTTCGTTTTCCATTTCCATTTGTCTCATCTTCTTTTGGAACATCATCATCCAAATAGGTGCCATATATCCAATAACTGTTAAACCAACTGCTAATAATGCTTCAAACCATTGCATTTTTTCAGAGTTTACAGTTTTAATTTTGTCTAAAATTCTAGTAGCATCTTCTTCAAAATACTGGTCTTCTTCACTTTCATAATATTTAGATTTTAACATTTCTGCCTTAACATCATCTTCAGTAATACTTAAATCACCTTTTAATCTATCTATAAAGTAATTATCTTGTTCTGTTAATTCTTCTGCCTTTATTTGGTTAGCTTCCGACAATGTTCCCAGAACTTGAGTTCTTGTTGTTGGCTCTGTATATACATAATTTATTGCTACTTTATGCAATATATTTGAAAGTATTAAAGTTAGAATAAATGTTAATATACCTAGACATATTCTGTTTATATATACCCACTCTATTTTAGATTTAGATGCCGAATCTTTTAATAATTTTTGTATTTTTCTATACTCTTTTGTTCCAGGTTTAGGTATAAATGAATTTACAATTTGTTTTATTAATGGTATCTTGTATACTTTTTCTTGCCATGGGTGTTCGCTTTTTCCTATTTGTACTTGAACCCCACCATTATCTTTTAATTTTCTTGTTAGTATGTATGAAACTACTGTTAAAATAACTACTAGTATTTGTGCTATCATACCAATTTTTCCATTATAAAAACTCTTAGTAAAAGAGAAATTTGCTACTGCCCAGTTTTTTAATGGTTCTAGCATCAATACTGGTACAATTGAAATTATTGATAAACTTTGGAATACATAGTTTAGTTTATCCCTTTTTAATATTTCAATTTGCATTTCTTGTGTAATGTTATCTATATTTTTTAGGTATAGAGAAGAATTATCTTGTTCTCTTCTATCTCCAAATTCTTTTGTTAAATATGATATACCAGCAAACTCTTTTAAATAGCTATTTGGAGCTATATCATAATATTTTTCAAGCTCTGTTTCTGGATCATCTGCAATTAATATTTCATAAATTTTTTCACCTTGTTTTGAAACACTTTTTTCATCATCTAGTGAAACTTGATATATTGCTTCTTCAACCATATTGTACTCATGATATGCATGTCTGATTTCTGCGAAAAAGTCTATTTGCTCTTTTAAAAGCTTATTATCTATTTTGTCCACCATTCCGTCTACCATTGAGTCAACAATGAACAATTCAAATATTAATAGTATACTCATTAATAATATATTATCTTTTGAAATTATTATAGTAACAATTATAATTGGTACTAAAATTAATATAGCATTTGTTAATATCCTTGCTGCATCTTTTCTTGTGTTATACTCATCATCAATATTTAATATTTCAAGTCTTCTACGTAATTTAAATAAGTATCTTTTTATAAAAGGTGTTTTCATATAAGTTATATATAATTTTTGATATAATATCTCCAATGAAAATGTTTCTGCTTTAGTTCCTTGTTGTAGTTTCTTTATTTGAGCATATTCTGATTTTCCCATTAGTTTTGTTAATATTAAATAAGCAATAATTACTATGGCAAATAATACTCCAGAACCTATCAACATGTATTTCATCATATCTGGATTCATTTATATATAACACCTCCTGGATAATATTTTGTTTTTTACTTTTGTTTATACTTTACTTTTCTTCTTGGTTTGTTGTCCCCAATATTTTTCGACGAATTTATCAAAATCACCAACATCATTTTCATCCATGTTTGCTCTCATATCACGAAGATTTTCATCTGATATTTTATTTGTTATTTGATATTCTCCATCTATATATTCTAATACATTTTGGTATCTATATAGGTTTTGCTCTGTTACTTTAGAAAAATATGTAGTTGCGTTTTGGAAGAATTTCTCAACTTTTCCGTCCATTGTTCTTGTACCTTTATAGTCATGGTCATATGTTGTAGAGTCTTTTATTGGAATACATTCTGTTACTCTTTCTATGTATCTTCTTCCTCTAAAGTCTTTTTGTAAGTGTATGTCAAAGTTTAATACTTGTACTACCTGCTCTTCTGCTGTTTTTTCATTTTTGAATACTCCAGCTCTTAACATTGAGTTACGTAATGCTGTTACTAAGTCTGGGAAAGTTTTAGCGTGGTGAGTAAATAATGTGAATTTTGAAGCAACCTGTGCAGATTGAATCATCCAAGATGCTACGGGGTCAGTTGCAACCTCACCTATGATGTTAACAGAACCATCAGTCTTTTTCTGAA
>CALYBE010000054.1 GCA_944393735.1 uncultured Clostridia bacterium | reverse complement strand
TATGACACAAAAGTATTTTATCAAGATAAAGATGTTAAAAGAGAAGAAATAATTCCTGAGCTAATTGGTGAAGAGAATTCAGACTATGATAACTTAGTACTATTTGTTGGAAAATTTGCTGATTTCAAAGGTATTGATGCTTTACTTGATGCAGCAAAAATGTATGAAACTCGTGCAAGTGCTGAAAATAAGAAAATAGAGACAATAATTGTTGGTTCTGGGGCTTTAGAAGATAAATTGAAAGAACAAGCTAAAGAATTAGGTTTAAAACATACACATTTTGTAGGAAGAAAAAATCATAGCGAAATATGTAAATTACAAAATTTAGCAGATGTTTCACTAATACCATCTAGAAATGAACCTTTTGGACTAGTAGTTATTGAAGGTACATCTTGTGGACATCCGGTAATTGCAACTAACTCAGGAGGAATTCCAGGAATATTAAATACTGAAAGAGAAGATTTATCTGACAAAGAAAAAAGTTATGTAACAAAATTGGGAGTTTTAGTACCACCTCTACCAGATAGACCAGCTGAACTAAACGAAGATGCAATAAATAGACTAGATAAGATGCCTGCAATATATTCAATGATTGGTAGCAAAGAAGAAAAATCAAAATTTATTTCAGATAAAGCTGAGGAATTAGGAATTAATAGAGGAACTCTAGAAAACTATTTTGATGGATATATGAGAACAGTTAGTGATTTAAGTTCAGCAGTTATAGATATTTGTGATGATAAATTACAATTTGATAATGATGAAATTGCAGATTATACTCAAAAAACATATTCTCAAGAAGTAATTAGAGATAAAATCTTAGGAATATTTGATGAAGCAATAGAAGCACATAATGTGAGAGAAAAATAATATAAACAATTAAGGAAGCCCAAAGTGCTTTAACACCATTAACATTTATCTCATTCTTTCCATGCATGATAGCATTTATGATGGAGATAACAACAACACCAATGCTTTCAGTTGTACCATTTATAAATTTTACATTGATATTTACAGATATAAACAAAGGAACAATAATATTAGTGCAATTTGAAATACTAAAAGAAAAGTATATTGCAATAAAATTAAATGAAATAGATTTCTATGTATGTTTTTAAGAAAAGCAAGAAAGGAATTTTATGAAAGTTATTTTTTTAGATGTTGATGGAGTGTTAAATTCAGACGAATATATTGATAGAGCAAAAAAACAGGAAAAACAAGGTATAGAAAGAGATATAGATGTAGAAAAAATAGAATTATTAAAAAAAGCAATAGATGAAACCGGAGCAAAAGTTGTACTAAGTTCTTCATGGAGATTTACAAAAAATGAACAATATCTAAAGCAGTTATTAGAAAAATACGGAGTTTATTTAGAAGGTTCAACTCCATTAATCCATTGTGAAAGAGGTTTAGAAATTAAACAATGGCTAGCAAATAATCAAAATGTAGAAGATTTTATTATATTAGATGATGAGATTTATCCTTCCTATGACGAAAATTTATTAAAAAAGTTAGTAAAAATTTCAAATGAAAATGGTAGAGGGCTTGGAGAAGGTTTACTTATTAGTGATATAGAAGAAATTGTTAAAAGATTGGGAAAAGTTAAAAAAGAAGAATTAGAAAGATAATTAAACAAAATGTTAGAAAATGGCTATGAGTTAGTTACAATGTCAATTACAGGAACAGCAAAAGCAATTTTAGTATTAAAAAAAAGTTCTGTATAAAGTACAATTAGTAAGTTACAAAATAATAGAAATTTATCTTTGAAGTTGAAATTATATAATTTACTTGTGAGTATTTGCAAGAGATTTAAAACAATAAGCAAAATAAAATTTATTATAAAAATTATTTTGCTTATTATTTTAATTTAAAAAAATATTGAAAAACAATAAAAAAGTATTGACAAATAATAAAAGGATAATATATACTTATGTCAAAAGAAGGAGGAATTTAAAAATGAAGATTTTAGGAGAGAAAAGTTTATCATCAAAAGTTATAGTAGGACTTAATGTACTTTTTGCAATAATAAGTTTAATAGATATGTTTGTATTAACATTAATAGCAAAATCAATAAGAAACGTAGTACTTGAACAAAACATACCAAATGCTATATTTGATTTAAGTTTATTATCAATGATTATAGTTACAGGAATAATAGCACTTTTTATTATTTATCAATTTGTCAAAATATTTGGAAATTTAAAAAGAAACATATTATTTAGTACAGACAATTCAAAAAGATTTAATACAATAAGCAAAAGCTGCTTTATAATAAGTGCAATATATTTAATAATATCAATACTTATAATAGTATTAATAAAGGACATAATTGCAGATTTTATATCATATATATTAGCTTTTTCAATAATGTTAATGATAATATTTGCTGTTTCTGGAATAGGAATCAAAATACTTAATGAAATATACAAAAAAGCAATTGAATACAAAGAAGAAAATGATTTAACAATTTAAAATAAAACTGAAAGGAAGAATGTAAAATGATAATAGTAAACTTAGATGTTATAATGGCAAAAAGAAAGATATCATCTGGAGAACTTGCTGAAAAGGTAGGAATAACACCAGCAAATTTATCAATTTTAAAAACAAATAAAGCAAAAGCAATTAGATTTTCTACCTTAGAAAAATTATGTAAAATTTTAGATTGCAAGCCAGGAGACATATTAGACTATAATAAAAATACGGAGGAGAAAAATTGAAACGAGTAGTAATATATATTTTATTATTAATAATTATATTTGGTAGCATTTATTTTATCTTCAAAGAGGAGATAAATAGTGAAAAAAGCAAAATAGACACTTTAGGAAAAATTGATGAAAACACAGAACTTCCAACACCTGATAGAATAATATATAAAAATAGAAATGGAAAATATGTAATAATAAACTATGATGATGAAGAATTTCAACTTATATATAATGAAATATATCGTAGAATTTCAAATACAATAGAAGGAAAAGTATATACAGAGGATGAAATAACAAAAATGCAAGAAGAAGGAGCATTTATAGAATTTGATTATAATAGAAAAAGCAAAAACTTTGTATTTTTGTTGGAACAACCAGAAATAGGGATTATAAAAAGATTTACAGATAGTGGCCAAGTAATCTTAACAAATTTTGAAAATAAAGAAAACTTAATTAAAAAACTTGAAAACTGGACAAGCGATTTTCAAAAATATGATTTTAATAAAGAAAAAAATTATACATTAGAAAATGAATTAGATAATATACCAATTTACTTAGAGGTTGAAGAAGCTAGGCAAGGAATATATCAAGAGATAATAGAGTACAGTGAATATGATTATCAAAATGTAATAAAATTTTTAGGTATAGAATCTTCTCCAGATATACCAGAATTTGATTCAACAAGAGAAAAAGTTGTTATAACATTATCAAAATACGAAATTCAGAATATTAGACAAAACATAGGAAATATAAAATATGAATTTGGAGATTATCAGGACAAATATTCAATAAATATATTGGTTGTAAGTGAAATAGTTAATACAAATTGTATTTACTATAATATAAATAATACAAAACCAGTAATATCAGAAAATTTAAATACAAGTAATGATGATTATTCAGTTGAATACTATATTGAAAATGGCAAATATTATGCAAATTTCAACAATCAAAAGGTAGAAATAATTTCAAAAGAAGAAGCCTGTGATATAGCAGATATGGAAGCCAAAAATGAAAAATATCAGTATCAACCATGGGAATCTGAATTTTATAGTAGAGGAATAGATAAACAAGATTCAATATCAGCAGAGTTAATATCAGATTTAAGTAGTATTAGTAGATTTTCACATTGGAATGAAAACTGGCAGGTATCAGACTATAGAAATACACTTATGTGGAAAATTAGATTATTTGATGAAAATGATCCATTAACAAGTTTGTATATTTATGTTAATGCAATAAATGGAAATATTGTAGGAGCGGGAGATTCAAGCGACTAATAGAAAAAAAGGAGTAAAAGGTTGAAAAAGAATTACAATTTTGGCTGTGTCAAATTTCATTTAAAATACGGTTGCTACTGCATACTTACACTGTAACAGGCAAAGCCTTAACAAGCTCAGCATCGCCAAAATTTAATTCTTTTCCAACCAGGTTTTGTGCCTTTAGGAAGGAATGAGATTAAAAATGACAATATTATTAAGTATATTATATTTAGGATTAGGTGTTATATTTTTAATAGTTCCATTAATTTTAACACTTTTAAATATTTTAAATTTATTCAAAAAGAAAAGAATAAAAGAAAATTTTGTAGATATTTTAATATTTGTATTAGGAATACCTTTTACAATACTTTTATATAATATGAGTGGCTTTATAGATTATCCAGAAGCATTAAGATTAGGAGGAGGAGAATTAGGCTTACATAGTCCAATAGCTTCTTGGAGTTTGCCTACTGTATTTTCAATATTAGTGTTAGGAATTATATCATATATTTTAATACGAATTAAGAAATTAAAATTACCACCATTAATTATAGTAGGAGCAATGTCTGGAATTTTTATATGTTCTATTTACATGATTATTTGGATAATACAACTAAGTAATAACATATTAGAAAAATATATTTTTGGAATACCATATTTAACTTTATTTCCAATAAATTACATATTATGTAGTATAAGAGCAGAAATTGATATAATGAAAAAATACAAGCAAGAAAATATAGAAAGAAAGCAATTTAATAATAAGTTCTTGAACTTTTGCAGTAAATTACTTTATAATATAGATAATTGGCCAATACTAGCAATAGTTCTATCAATACCACTTATTGTGGTTCTAATAAGTATATTAGTAATTTTCGGTCAAAGACCAGATGAAGCAATAAAAGCTTTTTTAGAAACAAGTGATTGGACATTATCAACAAAAGTATCTCCACCACCAATAACATATGATGGACATTACTTATGTACAGTATCTTTAAGAGGTCATAAAAATATAGTAAAACCAATACGTATGGGAATAAGACATGGCGAAAAGATTGTAGTTAATAGACAATTATGTATAGCAAATGCTTTTGAAGACTTAATTAAAGAAAAAACACCAAGATTTCATCATTTTATAAGATATATTTATGATAAATATGGTTATCCATTATCAAAACATATAAATACAAGTGTACAAGCTGATATTACATATATATTAATGAAACCATTAGAGTGGATTTTCTTAATTGTTTTGTATACATTTGATGTAAAACCAGAAAATAGAATTGAAACACAATATATAGAAACAAATTACAAGTATCACAATTTTTTATAAGAAAGGAATGTGATTAAAAATGAAAAATCTAATAGAAAACAAAATATTTGATGCAGAGAGAGCATTATATAATTTAAAAGATACAGAAGTAAAAAATTCAAAATCAGGAACAATTACAGTTGACTCTGTTGGTGAAATTATAAATGAAGATTCTATTATGGATGTAAATGGAAAAGTAATTATTAGAAATTAATAATATAGATGGAATCTATGTTTTTTTTGTTTTATGGTCAATTCAAATAATTTATGATATACTAATAATTAATTAATAAAAAATAAAAAAGTTTATTGAATTTATTTGGAGGATATTATTTATGGAATTAATTAAAGTTGGCGAAAAAACTTATTATATAAAAAATGCTACAAATATCGGAATATATTTGACTGACAATAATAACATTTATCTAATAGATACAGGAAATGATAAAGATGCAGGAAAAAAGATTCTTAAAATTATTAATGAACAAGGTTGGAATGTAAAAGGAATAATTACAACTCATTCTAATGCAGACCACATTGGAGGAAATAAAGTAATTCAAGATAAAACAAATTGTACAATACTAGCCCATAATATTGAAAAATCATTTACAGAAAATCCAATATTAGAACCATCGTTTTTATATGGTGGTTATCCATTTAAAGATATCAGAAATAAGTTTTTATATGCAAAAGAATCAACAGTTACATCAATAGAAAATAATCTTCCAAAAGGATTGGAAGATTTTCCATTAAAAGGACATTTTTTCGATATGATAGGTATAAAAACCAGTGATAATGTATATTTTTTAGCAGATTCTCTATTTAGTGAAGAAACAATAACAAAATATCACTTATTTTTTATATATGATGTAAAAGAATATCTTAATACTTTAGATTTTTTAAATACATTAAGTGGTAATTTATATATTCCATCACATTGTGAATCTACAAAAAATATTTCTTCTTTAGTAGAACTTAATAGAAATAAAATACAAGAAATTACCAATAAAATTTATCATGCTTGTAAAGAAGAAATGACATTTGAAAATATTTTAAAATATATTTTTGATGAATATAATTTGATAATGAATGCAAATCAGTATGTTTTAGTGGGAAGTACAATAAGATCATATCTATCATATTTATTTGATGAAAACAAATTAATTTATGAGTTTAAAGATAATAAAATGCTTTGGAAACAAGTGAATTAGGAGGTAATAATGTCATTAGAAAAAGCAAGAGAATATTAAAAAAATATGGATTAGAAGATAAAATTATGGAATTCCCTGTTTTATCAGCAACTGTTGAAGAATTGATTGGACATGCTGTAGGAGGTGTTTGCCCATTTGAAGTGAATGAAAATGTAGATGATAATACAAAAGATTTTCAGAAAAAAACAGCTTATACAATTGTATATGGGGAATTAACATTAAATAATATAAGTAATATTGATAATTAAATGCAGTTATGATAATATGAGAATAACAATATATAAAAAATTAGATATTTATATAATTGGAGGATGATATGTTAAATATTGAATATAAAGAAAATTTAGAAAAAGAATTTTATAGCACGATAAATACTGAATTTAATAAATATGCTACAAAAAATTGTGTAATCTGTAATTATACTCCATTTAATTTTATTGCAAAAGAAGATGACAAAATTGTTGGAATAATAACTGGGCACTCATATTATAAAGAAGTTCATATAGGTGATCTTATTGTATTGGAACAATATCGTAATAAAAATATTGGAACTAAACTTATTGAAACAGTTGAAAATTATTTTAAAGATAAAGGTTTTGAAAATATAAACTTAACGACTTATAATTTTCAGGCTCCAGATTTTTATAAAAAGTGTGGTTTTAAAGTTGAATTTATAAGGGAAAACAAAAAAAATCCTAAACTTACAAAGTATTATTTTGTTAAATATTTTTAATAATTACAATTATCATAAATCACTTATGATGAAGCAAATAACATAGTTACCAAATAAATATAAATTAAGAATGAAAGTAGAGCAATATACAAATATTTCAAAAGATAATAAAGATTTTGAAACAGTTATTAGAAGCAGAACAGCGACAAGAAAATTTAAAGAGAGAAAAATAGAAACTGTAGAATTTATATAATTTATAAGAAAAAGTTATGTAAAGTTGTTTGCAATATTAAAAAAAATTGATATAATAGATATGATTAATTTATCTTTTTATAATTAAAATATTTGAAAGGAAGACGCAAAATGGAAAAATCAAAAGTATATTTTACTAAAGAAATAACACCTGAAAGTGTTGTGAAAATGTATGAAACATTAGGAGTTAATTTACCAGGAAAAGTAGCTGTTAAACTACATTCTGGAGAACAAGGAAATCAAAACTATATTAGACCTGAATTTGTAAAAGCAATTGTTGAAAAAGTAAATGGTACAGTTGTTGAATGCAATGCAGCTTATGAAGGAGCTAGAAATTCAACAGAAAAGCATAAAGAACTAATCAAAGAGCACGGTTGGACTAAATATTTTGATGTAGATATTATGGATGCAGAAGGACCAGACGTAGTATTTGAGATACCTAATGGAAAAGTAATTAAAGAAAACTTTGTTGGAAAAGATATTGAAAAATATGATTCAATGCTTGTTTTATCTCATTTTAAAGGACATCCAATGGGCGGATATGGTGGAGCTTTAAAACAATTATCAATTGGATGTGCTTCATCTTATGGAAAATCATGGATACATTCTGCAGGACAAACTAAAGATCAAACAAAAGTATGGGATAATTTACCAGAGCAAAATAAATTTCTAGAAGCAATGGCAGATGCAGCATCAAGTGTAGTTAAACATTTTGGAAAAAATATTGTGTTTATCAATGTAATGTGCAATTTATCTGTTGACTGTGATTGTTGTGCTGTTGCAGAAGACCCATGTATGAAAGATATAGGCATTTTAGCAAGTACAGACCCAATAGCAATAGATCAAGCTTGTATTGATTTAGTATATAATTCAAAAGATCTAGGTAGAGATCATTTTGTAGAAAGAGTAGAAAGACAAAATGGTATCCATACTATAGAAGCAGCATCAGAACTTGGATTTGGTACAAGAGATTATGAACTTATAAATATTGACTAAGATAAAATGTTAAAAAAATGCTAGTAGAATGAAACTAACAGCACTAAAAAATGTTATTTTCAAAAGAAAATTATTTTATACAAATAAAGTATAGAATAATTTTCTTTTTTTTCTAAAATATTGACTAAGAAAAATAAAATTAATTTATTGAAAAATTCTTCATGGCTGTAAGATCTACTAAAAACAGGGCTTTTTAAGATATACCCCCTTGTTTACAAAATACCCTATTGGGTATATAATTATAAACATAATGAAAGGTTGAAAAATAATTCAATTCAAACATATTCAAAATTGCTTAGATTTTCAACCAGATTATACCTTAAGAAAGGGATGAGGTTAAAAATGAGTGATGAATGCTGTGAAAAGAAAAAGACAAAACGATCTGAAAAAGAAAAACAGCTAATAAACAATAGGCTTAGTAGGATAGAAGGGCAAATTAGAGGAATTAAAAAAATGATAGAAGAAGATGCATATTGTAATGATGTTTTAATTCAGCTATCTTCTATAGAAAATTCGATAAAAAGTCTTTCTAATCAAGTATTAGAAAACCATTTATATACATGTATTGCTCGTGATATAGAAAATGGTAATGAAGACGCAATAAATGAAATAATTAGTTTATTTAAAAGGTTTAATAAATAAAAGATTAAAAATATATTATAGAAAGGAAATTATAAAAATGAAAGAAAAAATTTTTTATGTTGATGGAATGATGTGTGAAGGATGCGAAAACAGAATAAAAAACGCTATTAAAAATATTGAAGGAGTTAAAGATGTAACAGCTGACCACAAAACTGGAAAAGTTGTTGTTACTTCGAATGATAATGTTTCAGAAGAAACTATAAAAGATACACTTGATGACATAGGATATGAAGTGGCAAAAGAAGATTAGGGTTTAAAAATAGTTTTGTTGCCTTAAGGAAGGAATGAAAACAAATATGAAAAAAATTATTTTATCTATTGATGGAATGACTTGTAGTGCTTGCTCAAATGGACTAGAAAAATATTTAAACAAGCAAAATGGAATAATTAATGCATCAGTAAATCTTGTAATGGCAAATGCTACAGTAGAATATGATGAAAAAAAATTAAATCAAGCAAAAATAGAAGAATTCGTAAAAAAAGCAGGTTTCAAAAGTTTAGGAGAATTCAAAGAAATAAAAATAGAAAGTAAAAACAAAAAAGAAAAAATTAAATTTATTATATTTACCATACTTGCAATTCTTTTAATGTATATATCAATGGGACATATGATAAATTTACCTACACTTCCTTATCTTGACCCACATGAAAACACCACAAATTATATGATAAGTCTGCTAATATTATCAATTTTATTCATGATTTATGGATTTGATATTATAAAAAATGGATATAAGAATTTAATACATAAAACTCCAAATATGGATACTTTAGTAGGAATAGGAGTAATAACAAGTTTCTTATATAGCTTATATAATATGTATTTAGTATTTACAGGAAATACACATCAAGTAATGAACTTATATTTTGAATCATCAAGTATAGTTATATATTTTGTAAAACTAGGAAGATATATTGATGGAATAAGTAAAGACAAAACCAAAGAAGCTATACAAAAATTAGTTAAAATAACACCTAATACAGCAGTAATAAAGAAAGATGGAGCTTTAAAAAAAGTTACACTTGATGAAATTCATAAAGGAGATATAGTTGTAGCAAAAGCAGGAGAAAAAATAGCAGTAGATGGAGAAATAGTAGAAGGAAAAGCACATTTAGATGAATCATTCATAACTGGAGAAAGTAAACCACAAACAAAAGAAGTAAGAAGCAAGGTAATTGCAGGAAGTTTAAATTATGATGGATATATAGAATATAAGGCAGAGAGAATAGGAAAAGAATCAACTGTATCAGAAATAGTAAAACTTGTTGTCGAAGCATCTAATACAAAAGCACCAATAGCTAAAATAGCAGATAAAGTATCAGGATATTTTGTTCCTATTGTAATACTAATTGCAATTTTAACATTTATAGTATACTTAGCAATTGGGCAAAGCTTTGAAACAGCAATAACAACATTTGTAACAGTCTTAGTTGTTGCTTGTCCTTGTAGTTTAGGTTTAGCAACACCACTTGCAATTATAGTTAGTGAAGGACTATGTGCTACAAATGGAATATTGATTAAGAAAAGTGAAATACT
>CALYBE010000053.1 GCA_944393735.1 uncultured Clostridia bacterium | reverse complement strand
GAGCAAGAGATAGTATCAGAATTAATAGAAAGAGGCTATCAAAATAAAAGTATAGATTATGCTGAGTTTTTAAAATTGTATGAGCCATATAGAACAAAAGTAAAAGAGAGTAGTTTCGCTAATATTTTAGGAATATCATATAAAAATTGGCAAAATATAAAAAATAGTAGAAGCAAATGCATAATAAATTTTGAGCACAAGTATTCTTCTAGAATATTATATTTGTTTGGGGAAAATAAAGAATATGATTTAAAATACTTTGAAGAAGTTAGTAAAAATCTTGGATTACCAATATATAAAATTTTAAAAATAATAACAAAAGAAAGAACAAATTTAGAAGAATTGATAAATGCTTTACATACAAGAGGAAAAATATTTGTAGGACAAACAAGAATAAGTGATAGTTTTTTACAAAAATATGGAGGAGTTATTTTAGATGATATACATGAGTATAGTAAACAAATAGGAAAAAAATTACATACTGGTATGTATGCAGAAGATTTTGCACAAGAAGCAATATTATGGGTAATAGACAAAAAAGGAAATATGGAAAGAAATTTTGAAGAAGACTTAGCATTAGAGAGAATAATTAAATATGCTAAGACATATTGTAAATATATGCATTTTGAAGCATTTTGTCAGAAAAAAGTTGTTTCTTTAGATGAAGTGGTAGCAAAAGATGGAAGATTAACTAGATTAACACGAGTAAAGTCAAAAGAAAATGTACAAAATTCGGTAGAAAAAAGAGAAGAAGAAATAGAAATATCAGAAGAAGATACACCAATAACAGTTATTCAGCAATGTCTACTAAATGGAATGAATAGAGAAGAAGCACTTTCATTTGTAATGAAAAAGTTTAATATATCAAAAAAAGAACTTTTAGAGATATTAACAGAAGAATTATCCAAAAAAAATAAGCTAAAAGTATCTGAAACAGGTGAAATTTATTTAGGAGCAAGAGACGAATAAATGTTATATATAATAAAAAGTAACATATACCAATTACGAAAAAAGTACGTATTCGGAAAAAATTCGTAATGGAATTTAAAACAAAAATTAAAGAATAAAAAACAAATCATGTTGTTTTTTATTTGTTAATATAGTAAAATAAGGACAATAGGAGGTTACAAATGAAAATAAGTGGAATAGACAAGGATTTTGTAGATATTATTTATTACTTAGACAGTAAAGGATTTAAACCATTTGCATCTTGTGATGGAGTATGGGCAAATCACGAAAATCCGAATGAAGTTGGAGATGCCTATATTTCATTTTTAAAAAGCCCCAGAATTATTGAATTAATGGCAGAATTTTTAAAAGATGGAGAAAATTTTGATGTAATGTTAAAAAGTGATAGTCATGAAGGACCATATGAATTATATGGAAATATTATATCAGGAACAACATATAATGTTTATTTTTCTAATAAGAATGGAGAAAAAACTGACCACTTTAAAAATATTATTAAAAAGACAGTAGAAAAAGAGCATTCTGTTCCAAGTGATGAAAAAAAGAATTTAGAAATTTTAGAAAAAGTGTTAGAAGAAAATTCAGACTCTGATTTAACATTCAAAGTAAGTTTTAATAAAAGATATAATCCATACATTAAAGACAATAGAAAAATAAATAGTTTAACTATTACTCCAAAAACAGAAGAAGGCAAAATAGAAGGAAACATTATAATAAAAGATATAAGAGATATGGAAGTATTAGCAGATATATTATCTAAGGAATACGGTATAAGTCAAATACCACATAATGAAGATAAACACGAAGAAACTAAATATATAGAATTAGGATTTGATAAAACTAGTTGTACTATTTACTTTTTAGAAGAACATTTTCCAGAAATACTAGAGATGATTCATCATGTAAAAAAAATAGCACATACTTTGCCAACTTTTGAATCTAAAGAATGGATTGGTAGTGATGAAGAACTATTTGAGGATATTTATTCTGAAGATTGGATGATTGATGAAGAATCATTTGAAGAAGGACAACAAGCTTCAGAACAAGAAAACACACCTTTAAAGCAAAGAGAAAGAAAATTAGCTGAATTAGAAAAAGAAGCAGAGCAACTTTCAAAAAAAGAACGAGAAATGTCAAAATTGAATAAAGAAAGAACAGATGAATAGAGGAAAACATATGAAAAAAAATGAAATGGAAAAATCATTAATAAAAGTAAATGAAAAAAGCATTTTTTTTAAGATAAAAAAATTTTTAAACAATTTTTTTAAAAAAGAAAATCATGTTATAGATTTTGTTGATAATAAACCCAAAGAAGATATTAAGAAAAAACAATTCGTAGAAAATATTAAAAATATAGATAATGAAGAAACAAAATTATTAAAACTACAAAAACAATATCGAAATGGTGAAATAAAAGAAGAAGAATTAACACAAACACAGATAAAACTCTTATGTGATTTATATGATAAACAAATTGAAAATTTGCAAAAATCTAACAAATTTAGAAAACAAAGAATATTACAATATAGAAAAAAATTATAATCAAACAAAGAAAAATTCATGTACTAAAGGAGGAATATGATTAAATGAGTAGAACTAGAAGAAAGAATAAACAAACAAATAAACTTCTAGGAATAATTATTTTAATAGTATTTTTAGCCATAAGCTATGTTTTTGGTGGAGATATATTAAATTATACAGAAGAAGATAAAAATAATAAAGTACTGAATAATACAGTTACAAGCGAAGTTAGTACATATTTAAATATAGATGATATTCCAGAATACACAGGTGAAATCTATGTTACAATTAATAACAATAAACCATATTTTGAAGAAAGTGATTATACAACAGAAAGTTTTGAAAAATATAGTGACTTAGATGAACTAGGCAGATGTGGAGTAGCATATGCAAATATTAGTAAAGAAACAATGCCACCTGAAGGAGATGAAAGAGGAAGTATTAGTAGTGTTAAACCAACTGGGTGGGAGCAAGCAAAATATGATGGTGAATATTTATACAACAGATGCCATTTAATAGGATATCAATTATCTGATGAAGATGCAAATGAGCTAAATTTAATCACAGGAACAAGGTATTTTAATGTAGAAGGAATGTTGCCATTTGAAGACCAAGTTGCAAATTATATAGATAACAATAAAGATAATCATGTATTATATAGAGTTACACCAATTTTTAAAGGTAATAACCTTTTAGCAAGTGGAGTAGAAATGGAAGCATATTCAGTTGAAGATAATGGACAAGGTGTTTGTTTTAATGTATTTGTATATAATGTACAGCCTGGAATTACAATTGACTATAGTACAGGATTAAGTTCAAAATCATAAAATAAATATAATATAATGAGTTGCAAAAAATATCTTTTCAACAAATAATAAAAAAATTTGTAAAAAATATTGAAACTGTAAAATTTATAATGTATAATAAGCCTAGTTTTAAATCTCTTTTGTTACAATTCTAGTAACAAATAATTTCCCAAAATAAAAAACTAGGAAGGTGATGTCTATTGGATTTAGATGTATTTAACAATCTAATAAACAATTTAAAAGAAAACAATTTTGTCCAAGACTTTATTAGAGAATTATCAAACCATTTAGAAAATATTAATGAAAAAGGTGATGAAAAGTTGAAAGAACAAGAACAAAACAAAGAGTTAAATAGTTATAGAGAAGAAAATTGTTTATACCAAGTTGTTGATTTCAGTACTAATGGAGTATTTTTACAAAACACAAAAAATAATAAAGTTTTTGAAGAAACTAAAATACCACAAGAAATAATTGATAAAATAGGAAATGACTATATTTTAAGATATACTAATGGAAATTATATTATAGAGAAAGAAATAACAGAAGATTTTTTTAATAGTATGATAGGAATAAAAGAATATCAAAAAATAAAAGAAGATTTTAAAAAAGAAAGTAACATTTTAGAAATTGACCCAAATACACATTTTAATATTCAATCACGAGAAAAAGATTATACAATATTAAAATATGAAGGAAAAAATACAATAAAAGTACCAAATGCATTAATACCATATTTTACAAATGAAAAAACAGTATTATATTATAAAAATGGAAAATTTGAAAAAGTAATATAAATCAAAAATTATGAAAAGCTTATACTTTAAAGTGTAGGCTTTTTCTTTTTCTGATTTGATGTAAAAACATCTCAAAAAAAATTATTTATACGGGCAGGATTTTTAAAATGTGCAGATTGTAAAAGAGTAATGAATAAAAAAGTAGCACAAATAAAAATGGTAACATATACGAATATTATATTTGTAGCATATTTAGGAAAAATTAAATAAAGTATTAAGCTTAGTTTTTATTGAAACTATATTAAAAATATGATATACTAGAAATAATTATAAAAAAAAGGAGAGATTGCATGGATGAGATAAGAATTGAATTAGCACTTGAAATTATTCAATTAAAAATAGTACATTACATAAAAAAATATAACGGAAAAGATGTAAAAGGATTTCAAGAAGAGCTAAAAAAGTTGGCAAATGAAAGAGATAAAATATACGAGTTAGATGAAGATGCTATAAACAAAGCATATAATGTTTATTTAAAAGAAATAAAAGAAGGGGCATAAAGATGGGAAAATACAATTTAACACCAAATGATATTAATGTAGGAATTAAAAGAATTTTAACAGAAGCATATGCTATATCTAATGTATGTGATAATCCAGAACTAGTTTATATAACTGCAGGACCAGGAGCAGGAAAGACATCTATTGAAAGATTTGTAAAACAAGGATTATCTAAGAATGATATAGATGCATTTATAATTAACTCAGATAAAATTGCTGAATTTCATCCTTATTATGATGAAGTGATAGAAGAACTACCAGAAGAATGTTATCGAATAACAAGACAATTTGTTAGACCAGCAACACCTATAATATTTGATGAATTAATGAAACAAAAAATATCAATTATAAATGAAAACACATTAGATCATGGAGAGTCAGATATTGAACAAACCAGAAAATTCAAGAATGCAGGTTATAGAATATCTGTAAATGCAATGGCCACAGATTTATTTGAAAGTAGATTATCATGTTTTGAAAGAGAAGCAACTGTACTAAAATTAGGTTTAACACCTAGAGGATGTTCAAAAGAGACTCAATTAAGAATGTATAATTCATTTATAAAAGGAATAAGAAAACTACAAGATTTAGGTTTATTAGATCAAATAAGTGTATATACAAGAGGAAAAAATATAACTCAACCTCCAATTTTAGTTTATAAAACAGGTGATGAAAATTACAGGAATTTTCAAGAAGCAATAGATTCAGAAAGAAAAAGACAAAGAGAAAAAATATTTATGAATCCATCAGACTATTATAGTAGAATAAAGAATGTTAGAGAAATTGTTGAAGAATATGGTCAAAATCCAATACTAACTTCAAACACATTAGAAGGCTTAAAGGAACTAGAACAAGATTTTGCAACAGAATATACTAACAAAATACTTAAACAAGATGTAGAAAGATAGAATAAGTGGTAAGAATTATATTCTTACCACTTATTCTTTTGAATTTGGTTTACAAACCAATGGCCGATTCTATTGCAATAACAACCTCCTCTTTAGTCATATAAGAAGTGTCTATCCAAGATTTTGGTGTCAAAGTCCACTTTTCGTAAAAAAGATTGAGAGAATCAATACTTTTCTGAACTTTAACAGTATTAGTTCCTTTAGAATCTTCACACCGCTTTTCTGCAACTTCAGGATTGCAAGTTAGAACAATAATTTTATCAGGCATTAAGCCAAGATAATCATACAAATGCCTAGCTCTTTCAGCTTCTTCCTGAGTACACTTGTCATTATGCAGATAGTATTCTACGAAATAAATATAGTCTACAAACCCTTTGTCTATCAAAACAAATTCTGCAGAAGAGTTTTTTAGGACGTCATAGATGCGTTTACATGTGATAGCACCTACTTTTTCATTGTAAGCGAGAGTTCCACGTTCACTTTTAGGAAAAAGATTTTTCCCGCGAGTTTCAATGATGAATTCATTAGAAATACCTTTTTTAGTTAACCGTTCTGAAATAGCTCTGAGTGCTACAGTTTTACCTGCATCAGGACTTCCTAAGACTTCAATAATTTTGGCCATATTATTACCTCCAATTTGATAGATAATAATTGTGAAAAATCGTACACATATATTTTAATATAATTTACATAAAAAGTCAATCTATTTAGCATTTTTATAATTTAATAGATTCTCTAATATTTCATCTTCTTCATCAGAAACTATATTTCCATCTTTTCCAGTTCCAAGTTCAACTTCTGGTTTTGTAATAGGACCATGATAATCACTACCTTTAGTAACAAGTAAATTTAATTTTTTCGCTAAAGCTTTAAATGTATGCATTTGTTCAGGAGTTTGCTTTGAATGATAACATTCAAGACCATCTAATCCATATGTAATTAATTCTTTAAGTTTATTTTCCAGTTCTTCATCTTCCAATTTCAATGTTTGTGGATGAGCAAGAACGGCAATACCATTTGCTTTTTTTATCATTTTAATAAGTTTTTCAGCTGAAAAAGAAGTTTTCTTTATACCATTAAGAGGTGGCTTATTAAAATAATTATCAAAAATTTCATTTTTTGTATTTATATATTTCTTTTGTAGAAATACTTTAGCAAAATGAGGTTTTCCAATAATTTTTCCTCCACTTACTTTTTGTAATTCTTCAAGAGTAATTTCAAACCCCATTTTATTAAACTCTTTAATAAAAAGATTATTCCTATTTTCTCTACCTTGCTTAATTTCTGTTAATACATCATTCAAATATTTATTTTCAAAATCAATAAATAAACCTAAAATATGCATTTGTCCTTTATCTACATCAGCTTCTAATTCTATGCCTGGTACAAATATAATATTTTTATCTTTAGAATATTCAAAAGCAGACTTTAATCCACTAACTGTATCATGGTCTGTAATAGCAATGGCAGAAAGATTTTTACTTAAAGCTAAATCAATTAATTCTTCAGGGGTCTTGTCACCATCTGATGCAATAGTATGTGCATGTAAGTCAATCATATTTAATCAATCCTTTCTATATAATTTAATTCTTTATGTTTAAAATTATAGCATATCTAAATAAAAAAGTAAATTTGTGTTGTTAAAATTATCCTAGGAGGTGGTGTCGCAGTACCAGTTGGAGGAAAAATATTAAGTGAAGTATTACCTTATTTAGATACATTAGATAATTAGAAAAAACATTTGCTATATTTGTCGAAAAATGATACAATGCAAATATATTAAAAACAGAGAAACTTTGCATGATGATATAATTATTTATTTAAGAGAAAAAGGTATAAAAATCTTTTTCTCAGAATAAAGTTTAGTCTTAAGAAAGGATGATATTAAACATGGAAGGAAAATGTGGAGTACAAAAAGTAACAGAAGAAACAAAAGAAATTTTAAAAAAATATCCAAAAGAAAAAGATCAATTAATTATGATTTTAAATGATGTGCAAGAAAAATTTGGATATATACCAAAACAAGCACAAGTAGTTATTTCAGAAGAATTATCAATTCCAATGGCAGAAATATATGGAGTAATAACATTTTATTCAAGATTTACATTAGCACCAAAAGGAAAATATAATATTTCAATTTGTTTAGGAACAGCATGTTTTGTAAAAGGATCACAAAACTTATTAGATAGAGCAAAAGAAAGATTAAAAATCGAACCAGGAGGAGTTACACCAGATGGTAAATTTTCATTAGATGATGTAAGATGCGTAGGAGCCTGTGGCTTAGCACCAGTATTTATGGTAAATGACGAGGTATATGGAAATGCTACAGTAAAACAATTTGATGAAGTAATTGATAAATATATGAATGAATAAATAGGAGGTATCCATGAAAACAATTGAAGAACTAGAAAATATAAGAAAAGAGAAAAGAAAAGAACTAGATTTAAGAGTAAATACTGAATCAAACACAAGAGAAAAACATATATTGGTTTGTAGAGGAACAGGATGTACATCTTCAAAATCACCTAAAATAATAGAAAATTTTAGAAGAATAATACAAGAAAAAAATATTCAAAATGTTAGGGTAATACAAACAGGATGTTTTGGACTATGTGCGAAAGGCCCTATAGTAATAATTAGACCAGAAGAAACATTTTATGCACATGTAAAACCAGAAGATTGTGAAGAAATAATAGATAAACATATTTGTAATGGTCAAAAAGTAGAAAGACTATTATGTAAAGATATAGATGGAAAAATAGTTAATAAACTTGATGATTTAAACTTTTATAAAAAACAAAAAAGGATAGCATTAAAAAATTGTGGAATAATAGATCCTGAAGAAATAGATGAATACATAGCTTTTGATGGATATAAAGCAATAGAAAAAGTTTTAACTCAAATGACTCCAGATGAAGTAATAGAAACAGTTTCAAAATCAGGACTAAGAGGACGTGGAGGAGCAGGATTCCCAACAGGTAAAAAATGGAGTTTTGCCCAAAAAGAAGTAAGTAATCAGAAATACATTGTATGTAACGCAGATGAAGGAGATCCAGGAGCTTTTATGGATAGAAGTATACTAGAAGGAGATCCACATTGTGTATTAGAGGCAATGGCAATTGCTGGATATGCAATAGGAGCAAATCAAGGTTACATCTATGTAAGAGCAGAATATCCAATAGCAGTACAAAGACTAAAAATAGCAATTAAACAAGCAAGAGAATATGGTTTACTTGGTGACAACATATTAGGAACAGGATTTAAATTTGATATAGATATTAGGTTAGGTGCAGGAGCATTTGTTTGTGGAGAAGAAACAGCACTTTTAGAATCAATTGAAGGAAAAAGAGGTCAACCAAGAGTAAAACCACCATATCCAGCAAGTAAAGGACTATTTGGAAAACCAACAGTTATTAATAATGTAGAAACACTAGCAAATATTACTAAAATTATACTTAATGGAGCAGATTGGTTTTCAAGTATAGGAACAGAAAAATCTAAAGGAACAAAAGTATTTGCATTAGGTGGAAATGTAAATAATGTAGGACTTGTTGAAGTACCAATGGGAACAACATTAAGAGAAATAGTATATGACATTGGTGGAGGAATTCCAAATGGAAGAGGCTTTAAAGCTGCACAAACAGGTGGCCCTTCAGGAGGATGTATTCCAGCAGAACATTTAGACACTCCAATAGATTATGAGTCTTTAGCAAGTATTGGTTCAATGATGGGTTCAGGTGGATTAATTGTTATGGATGATACAAAATGTATGGTAAGTTTAGCAAAATTCTACTTAGAATTTACAGTAAAAGAAAGTTGCGGAAAATGTACTCCTTGTAGAATAGGAACAAAAAGAATGCTTGAAATATTAGAAAAATTATGTGCTGGAGATGCTGATGAATATGATATTTATAGATTAGAAAAATTAGCAATAAATATAAAAAAATCAAGTATATGTGGATTAGGACAAAGTGCACCAAACCCTGTAATAAGTACATTAAAATATTTTAGAGATGAATTCAGAGAGCATGCACTTGCAAAAGAATGTAGAACTCATGAATGTAAAGAGCTATCTAGAATAGAAATAAATCCAGAATTATGCAAAGGATGTGGATTGTGTCAAAGAAATTGTCCAGTTCATGCAATAGAAGGAGAACAGAGAGAAAAAAGAGTAATCAATCAAGAAAAGTGTATAAAATGTGGAACTTGTATTAATAGTTGTCCATTTCATGCAATTAAATAATAAAAAATATGCATAAATTAAAAGGTTGAAAAATAATTACAATTTTGGACTATGTCAAATTTCATTTAAAACGCGATTACATATAACATATATGTGCCCTTACCTTTTAAATAAAATTCTCCTTGCCAAAATTTAATTCTTTTCCAACTAGATTCAGACATTAAAAAAGAAATTTAAATAAAGATGAAAGGAAATTTAAATATGAATGAAGAAATTGTTACACTAACAATAGATGGAGTAGAAGTTAAAACTAAAAAAGGAACCACAATTTTACAAGCTGCTAAAGAAGCAGGAATAGATATACCTACATTATGCTTTTTAAAAGATATAAATGAAGTTGGAGACTGTAGAATGTGTATTGTAGAAGTTGAAGGCAGAAAAGGATTTGCAACTTCATGTATACAAACAGTTGAAGAGGGAATGGTAGTTCATACACATACACCAAATGTATTAGAAGCTAGACATGTAATACTTGATTTAATAATTTCAAATCATGCAAAAGACTGTTTAACATGTACTCGCTCTGGAAATTGCGAATTGCAAGACTTAGCAGTAAAATTTAATATACAAAATGTAGAATATCCGGGTGAAGTAACACATCATAAAATAGATGATAAGTCACCTGCAATAGTTAGAGATTTTAATAAATGTATTTTATGTAGAAGATGTGTATCAACTTGTAAAAAAGTTCAAGATATCGGAGCAATAGATTGTATAGAAAGAGGATTCGAATCATGTATTTCTACTACATATGATCACAGTTTAAATGATGTTGATTGCACATTTTGTGGTCAATGTATAGAAAGCTGCCCAACAGGAGCTTTACATGAAAAAGAATCAATAAATGATGTATGGGCAAAATTAAAGGACCCAGAT
>CALYBE010000052.1 GCA_944393735.1 uncultured Clostridia bacterium | reverse complement strand
CATACAAATTGCTTTTACCTTTTCAAAATTGCAGTTAACTTTTCAATTGACGATTTTTTTTGTTTTAAATATTTAAATGCTCTTTCTTGCCACTTTTATGCTGATTTTACTGGTTTTGCTGGTTTTACTAATTTAATTATTGCTACTATTTTTACTATTTTTCTGGTTTTAATAATAAAATTAAAATATATAAAATTTTTTTCTATATAAAACAATTGTGGGTTTCTTTAACATTTAATCTATTTTTAATATTTAGAAACCCACGTTGTTTTTATATCTTATAACTTAAGCATTATTTTAATTTTTTACACATTCTTGTTTAATTTTTACATATTCTTGTTTTTATTTTTACGTAAGAATGCTGGTATGTCTAGGTCACCAGAAGAAGAATTCATATCTGATGTTGCTGGAATTGAAGAAGTTGTTTTCTTTTCTCCCCATGGTTTGTTTATAAAGCTGTCTACTGTTGGTGCTGAATGTGCTTCTGGTTTTTCAAATCCAGTAGCTATTACTGTAATTTGGATTTCGTCTTTCATATCTGGGTCTGTAACTGTACCAAATATGATATTTGCTTCTGGATCTACACTGCGTTGAACTAATTCTGCTGCTGTGTTAACTTCATGTAATCCTAAATCTTCTCCACCTGTTATGTTTATAATAACTCCTCTTGCTCCTTCTATTGATGTTTCTAGTAATGGGCTTTGTACTGCTTGTTTTGCTGCATCCTCTGCTCTGTTTTCTCCTGATGCTCTACCAATTCCCATATGTGCCATACCTGTATTTAACATTATTGTTTTAACATCTGCAAAGTCTAAGTTTACTGTTCCTGTTACTGCAATTAAGTCTGATATTCCTTGTACACCTTGTCTTAAAACATCATCTGCCATTCTGAATGCTTCATTTATTGATGTTTTTCTATCTATTATTTGTAATAGTTTGTCATTTGGTATTACTACTAATGAATCTACTTTTCCTTTTAGGCTTTCTATTCCTTTTTCTGCTTGAGAAAGTCTTTTCTTTCCTTCAAAAGTAAATGGTTTTGTAACAACTCCTATAGTTAATATTCCCATTTCTTTAGCTGCTTGTGCAACTATTGGTGCAGCTCCTGTACCTGTTCCTCCACCCATTCCGGCTGTTACAAATACCATGTCTGCTCCTCTTAATGTTTCTGCTATTTCTGTTTTATTTTCTTCTGCTGCTTGAGCACCAATATCTGGGTTTGCTCCTGCTCCAAGTCCTCTTGTTATTTTTTCACCTATTTGTATTTTTGCACTTGCTTTTGACTTTTGTAATGCTTGTCTATCTGTATTTACAGCAATAAAGTCTACGCCTTTTATTCCAGCGTCAATCATCCTATTAACTGCATTGTTTCCGGCTCCACCTACACCTATAACTTTTATTGTAGCTGCTCCATCCATCATTGTTACGTCTTCATACTCCTTCATAAAGATTTCCTCCCCATAAAAATATATATTTAAAATTATAAACTTTTCGTTGTTTTGCTGTTTTATTACAGCTATTTGTAATAATTGATTTTCTTATTTTTGAATGGCATAGCCACAAAAAAATTAATCAATTTTTATGAATAAAAAAATTCCTTTATTCTTTCCATTATTACTTTAAATACACTTTCATTTGGCTGTGTATCAATACTACTTGATACTGATTTTGCAAATGGCCTTGCTGCAATGTATCTTACAAGTGAATAACTGGTCCTGAATTCTGGTTTTACTGTACTTATTAATCTTCCTGTTGACATTTTTACAGGTATATTTAGATTTATTTTTCCGGCAACATCACTTTTATTTATATTTGAAATTCCTCTACCGGTTAGTACTACAGTATTAATGTTTGATTTTATATTTTGATTTGTAATGTCTTTGTTTATTAGACTAAATATTTCTTCTATTCTTGCTTCTATTATTTCAATTAATTCAGAACTTTTTATAACTTTGTTTCTGCTTTCATCTTTACATGTGTTTAGCATTATTTCGTTGTCATTGTCTATGAATGATTTTAATGCTAATCCATATTGTCTTTTTAGTCTTTCTGCTTCTTCTTCTGAAATGTTTAGTACTAAAGAAATGTCGTGTGTAATGTTATCTCCTCCTAGTGGAATTGTGTTTGTATATATAAATGTGTTTCCTTCAAATACTCCAATTTCTGTGTTTCCTGCCCCTATGTCTAATAACATTACATTATCATATAATTCATTAGTGTCTAACATTAGGTTTCTTTCTGCTAACGCTGTTGGCACTATTCCATCAATTTCTATTCCAACTCTTTTGAAAATAGATGTTAATTGTCTAACATAATCTTTGCTTGCTAATATTACTTGTGCTTTTAATGTAAAACTTGAACTTAAATTGCCTACTGGGTCTGCAACAATTTTTCCATTATCAAGTATAACTTCTGACGGTACTATGTCTATTATTGTTTTTCCTTCTGGTATTTCTATATCTTTAGCCTGCATAATTGCACTTTGAACATCTTTTAATGATATACCTGCAAACTTATCTTTTAGTTCTTTTAATACGCTGTTTTGGACTATTGTAACATATTTACCAGGGATTGTTACATATGCTGAGTTTATTTTGAAATCAGCTTCTTCTTCAGCGTCTTTTATAGTTTTTGCTATGCTTAAACTGATTTCTTCTTCGTTGATTATTTTTCCTTTTTTTAGTCCACTACATTTGCAAGATGTACTACATATTGTTTCGATTTGTCCAAAGTTGTTTACTTCTCCAACAACTGTGCATACTTTAGATGTACCTATATCAATACCAACTATGATATCACCTATTGCCAAGATAATTCCTCCATTTATTTTATGTTTTGTTCTAAAATTGTATATTCCCCCATATGCAATTTTAGATTGGTATGCGAAATTTTTATTTCGTTTTTTCTTATATTGTTATATATATTACATTTTTTTAAAAAAGTCAATATAAATAGAAATATTTTTGCAATATTTTTGTAACATTTGTAATAAATTTGTAATATTTCTTTTTTCCTATTTTTGCTTGTTCAAAAACAAGCTGCATTCCTTATGTGATGCGGTTTTCAAGTCTTTTAATGTTTGCCTGCTATTTTTCTTCTATAGCCTTTGGTTTTGCTTGTTTTTGTGCTTTTGCCTCTTTCCATTTGTCAATATAATGTAGTCTTATTATTGTTAAATTTGTGAACATTCTACCTACAAATACTAATAGAGCTGCTAAGTATATATCTATATTTAATTTTTGCCCTAAATATGTTAATGCTATTGATAAAATACTGTTACAGAAAAATCCTGTAATAAATACAACTAAATCGAAATTTTTCTTTAATACTGACCTTATTCCTCCAAATACAGAGTCTAATGCTGCAACTACTGCTATTGCCAAAAATGTTGAATATGTATATGGTATTACTGGAGCATTTATTCCTATTACAGCTCCTATGACACATCCTAATATTATTGCTATAACTATCATTTTTCTACTAGATGTTAGCTTTTAGAGCCAACATCATCTCCTTTCTTTTAAATATTGTCTTTTTGAAAAAGAGTTTTATTACTCTTCTAATTCATATATTTGGTGCTTATAGTTCCATTATATTTTTGTATTTGTATTTTTCTATTTTTAGAAGACTCAATTTGTATACTATGTCCCGCTTCTTGCAAAGCAGTTAATCTTCCGTCTTTGTTATATGCGGCACTTTCTAAATATGTAGGGTCTCCTATTGCCTTTATTACATATGGTGATCTTATTGGCTCACTATTTACTTGTAAATATGCCCCTCCTATTCTAAATATGTCTGACATTGCAACAATTCTATTATCATTTATTGATATAGCTTCTGCTCCAGCATCAAATAATTCGTTAATTATTACTAATAAATCTGTTTCAGAAATGTTTGAAACATATCCCATATCATCTGGAAGTTCTTGTCCTCCATTATCTTGTATAGTTATTGTTATACCTTCTCCTTCTACATCTGTTAACCCTAGTGCTTCATTTAGTTCTGCTAATTCACTTTGTAATAATTGAGCTGTTTCTTCATCTGTTTCACTTTCACTTTGATATTCGGCTATTCTTGATGTTACATCATCATATAATTCAGTAAGTTCTGTGTATTTGGCTTTCCAATCTGAAAGTTCTGTTCTAAGGTCAGATTCTCTCATTGTTTCTATTGATGTTATATCTGTTTGTTTTACAACTTTAAATTGCATAAACATTACTAACATTAATGCAAAACATGCAATTCCTATTGTAATGGACATAACTAATTTTGCTTTACTTATTTTTGTTTTTGTTTTCATGTTTTCTATTAGATGTTAGCTTTAAAGCTACACCTCTCCTTTCTTTATATTTTATTGACTTTGCGCATAATTGAATTTTATTGTTCCTGTATATTTTGGTATAGTTATTGGATTTTTAGTTCTTTCAAAAGATACATCTAGGTTCCATTCATTTTTCATTTTCCATAAATATCCATAATATCTATTTACTTGTGCTAATGTTTCTTGCATTCCAATTGCAGAAATTACAAATGGTGTTCCTATTTTTTGACCATTTACTTTTATTACAGTGCCATCACATTTTATTACAGAATTTGCTACAATTCTTTGTCCATTTATAGATATTGCTTCTGCTCCTGCGTTTTTTAGTTCATTTATAATACTTATTATGTCTTCATAATGTATTAAATAGTCATTGGGGTCACTTAGTATTGTTGATCCTGTTAAAGGTACTGTACTGTCGTTTAGGGTAACTATTACTCCTTCTCCTGTTACTTCTGTTAAACCTAATTGTTTGTTTGCTTCTTTTATATTATTTTCTAGGTCTGTAAGTTCACTATTGTTTTGTGTTGCATTTGTTCTTTCTGTTTCTAGTTTAACTTCTGCTTTTTCAAGTGCTTCATATAAATTGTCATAATTTTCTTTGGTTTTTAGAATCGCATCTCTTAATTGGTTTTCTGTAGAATTTGAGCCTGTTGATGTTCCAATTCCTCCAATTGTTCTTACTTGTATAGCTATTCCTGCAGATAATAATATACACATACAACCTAATATTAGGCTTATCATTTTTTTATCTGTCATTTTTCATGTAAATGCTAGCTTTTATGGCTAACATATTCTCCTTTCTTTCATATTTTATTAATAATGTGTTTTAAATTCTTAAAGCGATTTGATTTTAATATTATCTTTTTGAAATTACATATTTGCTATTGTGAATTTTCTGTAAAATATGGTGTAAATCCTTCATTTAAATTTCCATTTACATTGATTGTACCTGTTTTTCCTGCTTCTGCATTTAAAATTGCTTTTACATAGTACATTCTGTTTTTTAGGTCTGATGCATCTCCTAGTTTTATTGTGATTCCATCATTTAAATTTACTATATATTCGCCATTTATTTGAATTTCTGCTACTTTATCAAATATTCCTATTTGGGTCATTTCTTGTTTAATATGTAATATTTTTTCTAGTCTTACATTTAAGTCGTCATCTTCTAGTCTATGTTTTCCTTCTATTTCATTTTCTGTTATATCCATTCCTATTAGTGTTATTAAGTCAAGTTTTTGTATTGAACAATCTATTATATAGCCTTGTTCATCAATATATATGTAATATCCGGTTTGTGTTTGAATTTGAAATTCCATTTGCCTTTCTTGTACTTCAATTATTAAAGTGTTTGGATATTTTTTACTTACTTTTGCATCTTGTATGTAACCGTTTTGTTTTAATCTAACTTTTGTTACTATGTTTAAGTTTGAAAATATGCTGTCTCCGAGTTTTACTCCACATAGTTCATAAATTTTTTTTTGTGTTAATAGGTTGTATCCTGTGATTTCTATGTCTTTTATTTTGAATGTTTCTGAATTTAATAAATATGCATAAATTCCTGCTATTATTGCTAATATTAGTATTGTTATTATTATTCTTTTACGTCTTTTTCGCTTTTTTATTTCTATTTCTCTTTGCTTGTTCATTCGTATACTAGCTTTTTTCGTTGGCATGTCTGTCACCCCTTCTTAAGGTTTTTTCTTGCTTTTTTATGGTTTTTATCCTGCTTTTGTATTTTATCACATTTTAGTATATTTTTTCCATAGTTTTCAAGAAATTTAATAATTTTTGAGCTACAAATTATTTAAATTTATTAATATAATATTTTTATTTGTATTGCTGTAAATATTTTTATATTAATATTTCGTAGACAAGACTCGGATTGTTAAGCCCCAGCTATGTTTTGTCAAGAAATATTAATATAAAAATATTTTGCTAGCAAATCATAGCTATAAATTTTAGCTAAAAGGCAAAAAAGAGCTGATGTTTTTTGTAAAACAAATCAGCCTCTTTATTTATTTAAAATCTATCATTAACTTTTATTTTCTTATTTTTTATTTCTACATCCTTTACTAAAATATATGAAATCAATGTGAAAAATATAAAAACACAGTCTATTATTATACATAAAGTTAGTGTTGCAGATCCAAATTCTTTTGGTATCGTAAACATTTGGAATACATGAATAATTAATAACACTATAAAAGTACATAATGGAATTGCGACTATATAACTTTTCTTTACTTCATATGCTAATAATATTATTAAAATAGTACATACTATTAATAAAAAAAATATCATTGGATGTGTTATATTAATAATGAGCATTTACATTTCCTCCTAGGTTTAATTTTACTATACAAAAATTTAAATATCAAGTTATATTTGTTCTATTTTTAGAGATTTTATTTTAATCTTATAATAAAGTTATTTTTTTTAATTAGCAACATTCTAATTTTATGTACAATATAATTAAAGCTAGATTAGTTACATTTTTTTTCTATTAAGTCTGCAATCTTTCTTGCTTTTTCTTCTATTGTTTTTATATCTTTTCCTTCAATCATGACTCTTACAAGTGGTTCTGTTCCAGATGGTCTTATTAATACTCTTCCATTTCCAGAAAATTCTTTTTCTAATTGTTCTATTGCTTGTTTTATTTCTTCATTTTTTTCATAATCATATTTTTTATCTGATGATACTTTTGCATTTATTAATACTTGTGGATATTTTTGTACTAAATTTCCTAATTCTGATGCTTTTTTTCCGCTTTCTAAAATTGCTTGTATTATCATTAATGATGTTAATATTCCATCTCCTGTTGGATTATAGTCTAATAAAATTATATGTCCTGATTGTTCTCCTCCAAGATTGTATCCGTTTTTTAACATTTCTTCTAATACATATCTATCGCCAACTTTAGTTTGAATTAGTTTAAATTTATTTTGCTCTGCATATTTATTTAGTCCTAAATTACTCATAACAGTTGCAACTATTGTATCTTTTTTTAGCTTGTTTTGTTGTTTTAAATATTGAGAAATTATTGCCAAGATTTTATCTCCATCTATTTCTTCTCCGTTTTCATCAATGGCTAGACATCTATCTCCATCTCCGTCATAAGCAATTCCTAAGCTCATTTTGTTTTTTACAACATAGTCTTTTAGCATACCTAGATGTGTTGAACCACAGTTTTCATTTATATTTATTCCATTTGGTTTATTGTTTATTACTACATGATTTATTCCTAATGTTGAAAATACTTTTTCTGCGACTTCATATGTTGCTCCATTTGCTGTGTCTATTACAACTTTAAAGTCTGGGTTGTTATATTTTTCTATGTTGTCATCAAATGTTTTTCTGAAAAAATATACATATTCGTTTAGTAGGTCTGTTCTTATTTCTGAAACTCCTATTTTTTCACTTACTGCTGTTAATTTGTCTAATTTTCCAGAATCCATTACATCTTCTATTTCTTCTTCTAATTCATCTGGTATTTTCATTCCTTTATTGCTGAAATATTTGATTCCATTGAATTCAAATGTGTTGTGTGATGCAGAAATTACAACTCCTGCATCTGCTTGCATTTTTCTTGTTAAATATGCTACAGCTGGTGTTGGTATAACTCCTAATAGTTTTACATTTGCACCATAGCTTAGAAAACCTGCCACCATTGCACTTTCTATAAGTGTTCCAGATAAACGTGTATCTCTTCCTATTAATATTGTTGGTGTTTTATCTGTATGTTTTGATAATACATATGCTCCAGCTTTTGCAACTTTGTACACAAGTTCTGGTGATAATTCTGTATTTGCAATTCTACGAATTCCATCTGTTCCAAAATATCTTCTCATTTTTGCTTGTAGATGTTGGCTTTTGTGCCGACATCTCCTCCTTTCTTATCTTATTTATAACCTTTTAACTTTTGCAAAGGTGGAATTTTATTTTTATTCCACCTCTGTTTTTTCTATTTTATTAATTTAGTCTGATAGCTCGTTTTTCATATTATAAAATTCTGTCATAATATTTGTATTTGTGAATATAATTTTTTTGTCTTTTATTGACCAGTATCTTGAATTGCTTTCTAAAAATTGTTTCATATTTGATATTATTGTTAATTTATCATATAAGTTGTCTTTACTTTTTTCTATTTCATTTTCTAATAGTTCATATTGGCTTTTCATTACATCACCTAACATTACTGTATTATATAAACTTATATAATAATCTCTTCTTGATGAGAACTTTTGTGAATTTATGTTTTCAGAAATTGCTTCTTCTGTTATTAATCCTTCATATTCTTCAAGATATTCTTTGCTTTTTTCTTTATATTCACTTATTATTGTATCTATTTTATCTAAGTTTTTGTCTTCAATATTTTCTCCAGAAAATATAACATCTGGATCTATTTGTTCTCCTAATTCTTCCATTTGTATATATATATTCTTAAGTTTTTGTACATATTCTTTTATAGCTTTTTCAACTGTTGCGTAATCTCTCTTTGTTTTTATGTCCATATCTATTTCTTCTGTTGCGATGCTTTCTTGTAATATTTTGTTTGATTCATCTGTTAATGTTTTTAATTGAGTTTGATTGTAATCATAAAATAAATATGATACTCCTATTAATAATATTATTAAAATTACTACTATTATTATGGCTATTATTGTTTTTTTATTTTCCATTTGTTTCTCCTTTTCATGTGTAGAATGTACTAATATTACTCCTGCACACAACTTTAAAATTCCACTTTTTCTTCTATCCAAGCTTCAAGCTCATTTATGTTTACTCTTACTTGTTTCATTGTATCTCTGTCTCTGATTGTTACGCAATTGTCGTTTAAGGTATCGAAATCTATTGTTACACAATATGGTGTTCCTATTTCATCTTCTCTTCTATAACGTTTTCCTATTGAACCTGTTTCGTCATATTCACACATAAATTTCTTTGATAAATTTGTGTATACTTCTTCTGCTTTTTCTGACAATTTTTTTGATAATGGTAGTACTGCTACTTTGTATGGTGCTAAGGCTGGATGTAAATGTAATACTACTCTTTTGTCTCCTTCTGCTATTTCTTCTTCATCATATGCGTTACATAAAAATGCTAATGCTACTCTGTCTGTTCCTAGGGATGGCTCTATACAATATGGTACATATTTTTCATTTGTTTCTGGGTCTAAGTATGTGAAGTCTTCTTTTGATGCTTTCATGTGGTTTGATAAGTCATAGTCTGTTCTGTCTGCTATTCCCCATAATTCTCCCCATCCAAATGGAAATGCAAATTCTATGTCTGTTGTTGCTTTACTGTAAAATACTAATTCTTCTTTGCTGTGTTCTCTTAGACGAATATTTTCTTTTTTTATTCCTAGACTTAATAGCCATTCTTCACAGAAGTTTTTCCAGTATGTATACCATTCTAAGTCTGTTCCTGGTTTGCAGAAAAATTCTAATTCCATTTGCTCAAATTCTCTTATTCTGAATATGAAATTTCCTGGTGTTATTTCATTTCTGAATGCTTTTCCTACTTGACCAATTCCCATTGGTAGTTTTTTTCTTGTTGTTCTCATAACATTTTTGAAGTTTACAAATATTCCTTGTGCTGTTTCTGGTCTTAAATATATTTCTGATTTTGAATCTTCTGTAACTCCTTGGAATGTTTTAAACATTAAGTTGAACTTACGTATTCCTGTGAAGTTTTGTTTTCCACAATTTGGACAACAAATGTTGTTGTCTTTAATGAATTGTATCATTTGTTCATCTGTCATTCCGTCTGCTATCATGTCTTTTTCTTGACTATGTGCCCATTCTTCTATTAGTTTGTCTGCTCTATGTCTTGTTTTACATTCTTTGCAGTCTATAAGTGGGTCTGAAAATCCTCCAACATGTCCTGATGCTACCCATGTTTGTGGGTTCATTAATATTGCTGCATCTAGTCCTACATTATATTTGCTTTCTTGTATGAATTTTTTTCTCCATAGTGCTTTTATGTTGTTTTTTAGTTCTACTCCTAATGGTCCATAATCCCATGTGTTTGCTAATCCTCCATAAATTTCTGAGCCTGGGTAAATATACCCTCTTGCTTTACACAAATTTACTATTGTGTCCATTGATTCTACCATTTTACATTCCTCCTTGTTACACTTTTTTATAATTTTTTATTCTAGGAAATATGGTGTTTTTTTTGACTTAAGCCAAAATTCTTACTGCAGGTTAACTTTTGGCTGATTGTAAATTGTAAAAAGGTGATTCTCACTAAATATCAAAAAAACTTCCATTCCTAGCATATTGCTAGGG
>CALYBE010000051.1 GCA_944393735.1 uncultured Clostridia bacterium | reverse complement strand
CCCATTTTGGTCTATTCCTTGAAAGCCTGTTACAACTACTATTTTACCTTTTTCGAGTTCTTTTTTTATTTTAGAAATATCTATTTTTTCGATTGTTGCATTTTGGTTTTCTTCATTTGTATAAATTCCTGCTTGCCAACCTGTAAGAGATATAGCATCATATCCTAAATCATTAAAAAGGATAGATAACTTTGCTGCACTTATCTGCTCACCAACACTCAATAACATATCCATTTCTCTTTTGTTTGGATTTACTGATAGTTCTTCTGCCTGTTTAATTAAATCATCTGTAGTTTTTCCTTGTGCTGAAACAACTACTACAATATTATTCTCTTCTTCATATAGTTTTATAGTTTTACTTGCGACCATTTTTAATTTTTCATTATCTGCAACTGAACTTCCTCCGAATTTTAATACTATTGTGTCCATATTTAATAGCACCTTCTTAATATAATAATATAGTAGCCAAATTTAAATTTAAATCCGACTACTATTATTATATTTTATAATTACTATTTAAGTTACAAATTACATAATAAAATAAATTAGGTTAAAATTAATTACTTAAATGCAATAAAGTCTCATATTACTTTAAGTAAACATTTTCTATTTTGCAATATATTTTAAATAACTTTCAATAAATCCATCTATATTACCATCCATTACTGACTCTACATTTCCAACTTCATAGTTAGTTCTATGGTCTTTTACAAGTGTATATGGGCAAAATATATATGAACGTATTTGACTTCCCCAAGCAATATCTTTTTGCTCTCCTTTTAAATCATTTATTGTTTCTTTGTGCTCTTTTTCTTTTAAATCCAATAATTTTGATTTTAACATTTTCATAGCTGTTTCTCTATTTTGAATTTGAGAACGCTCTGATTGACAAGCTACTACTATATTTGTTGGTATATGTGTTATTCTTACAGCTGATGAAGTTTTATTAATATGTTGACCACCAGCACCAGAAGCTCTATAAGTATCTATTTTTAAATCATCCATATTTATGTCTATATCTACATCATCTGTTATTTCTGGCAGTACTTCTACTGATGCAAATGAAGTATGTCTTCTTCCACCTGCATCAAATGGAGATATTCTTACTAATCTATGTACTCCCATTTCTCCTTTTAAAAATCCATATGCATTTTCTCCAATAACTTCAAATGTTACACTTTTTATTCCTGCCTCATCACCCTCTAGATAATCTAATTCTTTTACTTCATATCCTTTTTTGGTTGCCCATCTTGTATACATCCTATATAACATTTCTACCCAATCTTGAGATTCTGTTCCTCCTGCTCCAGGATGAAGAGTCATGATTGCATTGTTTTTGTCATATTTTCCAGTTAGTAATGTTTCTAATTGAACTTTTTCAACTTCTTCTTCTACTTTTTGAGTTGATTTTATAATATCTTCTGCAACCTCTTCATCATTTTCAAGATTTGCCAATTGAGTTAGTTCTTCTAAATTAGTTAGTTCATTTTTTATATTTTTATATTGTTCAACTGATTTTTTTAGCTGTTTTATTTTAGCTAATATTTTACTTGTACTTGCTGAATCTTGTTGCCAAAATTCTTCTTTTTTTGTTTCATTCTCAAGCTTATCTAATTCTGCTTGTTTTTTTTCTATGTCAAAGAGACTCACCTAATCCCTGTAATTTTGATTTTAATTGTTCTAATTTTCTTGTGTTTTCTTCTAATTCTATCATATTCTTTAATTCATCCCTTTCTATTAATTCTTGATTATACTTTTCTTTAATCATTATAACATATGAAAAAACTTGTTGCAACTCCTATTTTGAAGTTAAAGCACAAAAAAAGAAATAAGAAATGCACTTTCGTACAATTCTTATTCCCATAATGATTGCCACCCGTAATTATGGGTTTTAGCAACAGGATGCTTTATTTGTCCCAGTAACCATAAAAAACATGGTCGCCGATTGGAACTTTGCACATAATATCCTCACGTTCCCGAAGCTCGCCAGCTGATGTGTTCTTTGGGTTGTAGAACCACAAAGCACCATTGAGTGCATACTGGTCAGCTGGCAAATTAAGCCGGTTGCACTCAGCTAAAAGCTTTTCGACCGTTGGGTCTTCACCTTCAACAGCTCGTTCGACGTCTGCAATTGTGTCTTCAGGCACATCTGCAAAAGTCACCGGATTTCCATTGATGTAGACCTTTCCATTCTTTACAGAGGAAAAGCCTTGGTTCACGACACCATATAGGGTGTCTTTAAAGCCTTCTGCAGAACCAGCTTCCAACCGATTTAGAATAACTGCCGCCACGGCAATTTGTCCTTCGTCTGACTGGTTGCCTGCCTCTGCAAACGTTACCTCACACAGTAATTCGAAATCACTTTCTGTGAGCTTCATACTGCCATTTTCTTCCGCTAGCTCACTAGAAGAAGATGATTTCAAATTTTGTGATGTAACATCCGCTTTCACTGAAGGTACAACCTCAGCATTGATAAAACTTTGCACCAGCCTTTCTTCATAATTTGCCGAAGCTTCTTTGGCCTCAGCAATCGTTTGGTAAAACTCTTCTTCAGCTTGAAGCTGATAAGCTTCAAAAGCTTTCTGTCGAGACAAATTAGCCATTGCAAACTCAGTGTTGACTGCTTCGGCCTTGAAACCTATGGTAAATGAATCTTTAATCATGACAATGAGTAAAAGAATTACCCCTTTGCTCATGATATTCCGTTTCATTTTCTTAGATTTCATTGCGTGTGTTGCGTGCATTGTCGCTGCACTCCTTTCTATATTTTGTTATAAATATATTTTATCACTTTTTAGGTTATTTTGCAACCTCACAATTGGCTGTATTTTAAGTCTTCTTTATTGTATTCTTCTGGTTGCAAGCCAACTTTATCTCTCATATAATATAATAGCCATAACATAAAAGCTGTAGTAACAAAACCAATTATTAATAATGTATTTGCAGAAGTAGTTAAACCTAATAGCCAAGAGCCAAATAAACTAATTAAAATTGAAAACAAGTTAAATATCATATTTCTTATTGTAGCCAATTTTACTCTTATTTCTTTATTTGTAAAGTTGTTTAAATATCGATAAATTAAAACATTATATGCTCCTTTAATAGCGCCTTGTAATATAAACATTATAACAACTATCTTTATTGCCTTCTCATTAAATAATAAAACTAATATTCCTATTATGACACAAGACACAACAAAAGGTATACCTAATGCTGATAGAGTTTTATTTCCAAACTTTTTCTGTATAAATTTTTGCATTCCAGAAAATATAGCTGCCATAATTTGTGAAATAGCAAAAACTATTCCAAAATATTGTTCAGGTAGTGAAATTTGCTTTAAAACACCACTTCTAAAACTAGTCATATTATAAATTAATCCAGAAAGTAATCCAAAAAATAATAATAAGCATAACATTCTTTTAGATTTAAATGCAAATTTAGTAGCTTCTTTTAAACCTTTAAAATATCTTCTAATTTCGCCTTTTTTCTTAGGTTCAACTTCTTGATTTTGTAAATCAATAAATCTTGTTGATAGCACAGTTGAAATTATATTGGCAATTAAACATAATATAATAGGTAAATATGAATTTACAACAAATGCATATCCAGCAACAAGTGAAGTAATTGCATCAATTATATAATATCTAGAAGCGCCTTTTCCATCTAAAGCTGAATATAAACTTCCTCTACCTTTACCCATAGGCAAAGAATCATATAATATATTTGTTTCACAAACACACTTTATTACATAACCAATTGCATCAATAAAATATGCAATTAATAATTGAGTATAATTTTGTACAATTAATAATATAAATGTGAATATACACATACAAACATTTGCAAAAACTAAGCTTTTCTTTTTTCCAAGTCTATCTACTGCAATTCCAATAGGTATTTCTAAAAAGAAGCATGAGGCTGTGAAGAAAGCATCACCCAATAATACTTGAGATGCTGAAAAATTTTTGGTTTGTGTTAAATACAAATATATTATTGAATAATAAAATAATAAATCCCATGAAATCATTTTATATAGAGGATATAATCTTGCATTCATTTTCTTTTTTTGGATTTCTTTCGTTTTCTCCATATTTTAACTAATACTTCTCCTTCTTTTATATAATTTACATTACTAGTCTTTGTGTTTCTTTTGCTATCATAAGTTCCTCATTTGTTGGAACTACATAAACCTTTATTTTTGAATCTGGAGTAGAAATTTCTTTTTCTTCTCCCCTCATATTATTTGCTTCAACATCTAATTTAACTCCCATAAATTCAAGCTTTTCGCAAATTCCTCTTCTTATATTTATTTGATTTTCTCCAACTCCTCCAGTAAATACTATGTAATCAATTCCATTCATTGCAACTGCATATTTTGCAATATATGAAGCTATTTCGTATTTGAATTTTTCAATTGCAATTCCTGCTCTTTCATTCTCACCGTATGAAGCTGCTTCAATTTCTCTAAAGTCAGGAGCTAATCCAGATATTCCTTGAACACCAGATTTTTTATTTAATACTTCTTCAACTTGCTCTGCTGTCCAACCTTCTTTTTTCATTAAAAATGTTACAACAGATGGATCTAAGTCTCCAGAACGTGTTACCATTGGAATTCCTCCAAGTGGTGTTAATCCCATACTTGTATCAACTGATTTTCCGCCTTCAACAGCACATATACTTGAACCTTGTCCTAAATGGCATGTAACTATTTTTAAATGATTTATGTCTTTTTTTACAATTTCCGCTAATCTATGAGATACATACATATGTGATGTTCCATGGAAACCATATTTTCTTATTCCATATTTTTTGTAATACTCATATGGAATTGGATATATATATCTTTCTTCAGGAATTGTTTGATGAAATGCTGTGTCAAATACTCCTACCATTGGTTTTCCAGGCATAACTTTTTTACAAGCTTCAATTCCTATTATTCCTGCTGGATTATGTAATGGAGCTAAATCTATGCATTCTTTTAATATTTCTACAACCTCATCTGTAATAACTACAGATTGATTTATTTTTTCCCCACCATGTACTAATCTGTGTCCTATTGCAGTAATTTCATCTAGGCTATCTATAACTTTATATTCTGGATTTATTAATTGTTTTAATGTAAAATCTACGGCTTCTTCATGTGTTTTTGCAGGATGTTTTATTTCTATTTTTTGACCATTAACTTTATGTGTTATAAAAGCTTCATCCTCTCCTATTCTTTCATATTTTCCTGATGCTAATACCTCGTCATTTTCCATGTTAATTAATTGATATTTTAGTGATGAACTACCACAATTTAATACTAATATTTTCATTATTTTACTTCCTTTCATATTTTTTAAATTTGACAACTAAGTGCCTGTTCTAATTAACTTTTAGACTCTATTTTTTACAACACTCTCAGTTTCTTTGGCAATCATTAGTTCTTCATTTGTTGGAATTACAAAAATTCTAACTTTAGAGTTTGGTGAAGATATTTCTGTCTCTTCTCCTTTTACATTATTTAGTTTTCCTTTTATTTCAACTCCTAAAAATTGAAGTCTTTTGCAAATCTCCCCTCTAGAATATGGAGATTTTTCTCCAACACCTGCAGTAAATGTTAAAACATCTATTCCTCCCATTGCTACTGCACATCTTGCAATATATCCAGCTATTTCATAATGAAATACATCTAAAGCTAAATTTGCATGCTTTCCACCAGCTAAAGCTTCTACTTCTATATCCCTGAAATCTACTGATACATTAGATATTCCAAATACTCCAGACTCTTTATTTAATATTTTATCCATTTTTTCGGCATCTAAATTTTCTTTTTTCATTAAATAAGTTATAACAGAAGGGTCTAGGTCTCCAGAACGAGTTCCCATTGGAATTCCACCAAGTGGAGTTAAGCCCATACTTGTTTCTACTGATTCACCATTTTTTATTGCACATATACTAGCTCCTTGACCTAAATGGCAATTTACGATTTTTAATTCTTTTATATTTTTACCTAATAGTTCTGCAACTCTGTTTGCTACATATTGATGTGAAGTTCCATGGAATCCATATTTTCTTACATGATATTTTTCATAATATTCATATGGTATTGGATATATGTATTTTTCTTTTGATATAGTTTGATGAAATGCTGTGTCAAATACTGCAACCATTGGTTTCCCAGGAACAGCTTTTTTACAAGCCTCTATTCCTAATATTGCTGCTGGATTGTGTAATGGTGCTAATTCTTGATTTTCTCTAATACTTTCAACAACATCATCTGTAATCAAAACAGCATCTTTAAATTTTTCTCCACCATGTACGACTCTATGTCCTATCGCATCTAATTCATCCAAACTTTTAAATATACCATAAGCTTCACTTGTTAATCTTTCAATTATAAATTGAATGGCTTTTTCGTGATTATCAGCAGGATGCTCAAATTTATGTTTTTCTCCATTTACTTTATGTGTTAGAAATGCTCCTTGCTGACCTATTCTTTCATAATACCCTTTTACTAGCATTTCTCCTGTAACAGTATCTACTACTTGATATTTCAATGATGAGCTCCCTGAATTTAAAACTAAAATTTTCATAAGAGATAAATTCCTTTCTATCCAGTTTCATTTATACTTTATGTTCTTGAGCTTGAACTGCAGTAATTGCAATAACTCCCGCAACATCTTGTGCATTGCAACCTCTTGATAAATCATTTACAGGTTTAGCAATTCCTTGACATAATGGTCCATATGCCTCTGCTTTGGCTAATCTTTGTGTTAATTTATATCCTATGTTTCCTGCACCTAGATCTGGAAATATTAAAACATTTGCTTTTCCTTTTAGTGGACTTCCTGGAGCTTTAAATTCTGCTACTTCTGGAACTATTGCTGCATCTAATTGTAATTCTCCATCAACTAATAATTCAGGTGCTTTTTCTTTTACAAGTTTTGTTGCATCAACAACCTTTTCTGTTGAAGCTGAATGTGCACTTCCATATGTAGAATATGATAGCATTGCAACTTTTGGCTCTTCTCCTACTAATTGTTTGAAACTTTTGCTTGATGAAATTGCTATTTCAGATAGTTTTTCACTATCTGGTTCTTCATTTAGTCCGCTATCAGCAAATATAAATGTTCCATTTGCACCATATTCGCAATTTGGAACTACCATTATAAAAAATGCTGATACTAATTTTGTTCCTGGTGCTGTTTTTAATATTTGTAATGCTGGTCTTAAAGTATTTGAAGTTGAATGTGCAGCACCTGAAACTAATCCATCTGCCTCTCCCAATTTTACCATTATCATTCCAAAATAAACTGGGTCAAGAATTAGTTTGTGAGCTTCTTCTTCTGTCATTCCTTTAGCTTTTCTTAATTCATATAGAGTGTTTGCATATTGCTCAGTTTTTTCTGACTTATTTGGGTCTATTATTTTTGTTTCTCCTAATTCTATATTATTTTCTTTTGCTATTTCTCTTACTTTTTCTTCATCTCCTACTAGTGTTACTTTTGCATATCCTTCATTTTTTACAATTTGTGCTGCTTGTAATATTCTTATGTCTGTAGCCTCTGGTAAAATTATGTTTTTTATTTCCTTTCTTGCTCTTTGTTTAATTCCATCTATAAATGACATTCTATTTTAATTCCTTTCCTCATGATTATTCATTCGTATTATATCATAAAAAGGATAAAAATAAAGATATTTTTACCCTTTTTTTATATTTTTTTGAATACTTATTATAATTTTCCACCTATAAAATAAAAGAATATTGATTATATCAATATTCTAGTTTATAATTTATAAGTTGTAAATAGTAACAAATAATTAAATTGTTTTAAAAATAATTGTATCTATTATTATTACTCATATTCATGTTCATATTCATATTACCATAAAATCCTGACATAGAAATAGTAATAAATTTGATAGCATAAATATCACAATAAACTAAACTATCACTTTCAAGTGATCTTAATAATATGTAACTTGCTCCTACATCTTCTAAAATACCAATTCTATCCACCATGTTATTAGTCCCTATTAAAAATTCAATTCTCATTAATTTTCCTATTTGTTGTCTTAAAAATGCTGGTGTATAAATTGAGTTTGTTAAAATCTCTGGTGAATCTTGGTCTATTTGAATTTTTCTATCTTCTCTTTTGTCTTGATTTTGGTTTTCTTCAGCACTCGCCATATAAATCTCCTTTCTGTGATTAACAAATTTTAGCACCTCAGTATTATTTATATGCAAGTTTTTTTGAATATGTGCACATTTTTATTTATATTTTAATTTTTGATAAATTAAATTATACTCCCATAATATTATAGCCACTATCTGCATAAATTACTTGACCTGTAATTGCATCAGACATGTCACTTAAAAGGAATGTAGCAACATTTCCAACTTGTGTAGTTGTAACATTTCTATGTAATGGAGATTTTTCTTCAACAACAGTCAAAATTGATGAAAAATCTTTAATTCCTTTTGCAGATAATGTTTTTATAGGCCCTGCTGAAATTGCATTTACTCTAATTCCTTCTTTTCCTAAATTTTCTGCAAGATATCTTACACTAGATTCTAGAGCTGCTTTTGCAACCCCCATTACATTATATCCTTCTAATACTTTTGTTGAACCATAATATGTTAATGTAACTAAATTTGCATTTTCATTTAGCATATCTAATTCTTTTGCCATTCTTGCTGCAAGTACAAATGAATAAGCACTTACATCAACTGCATGTGAATAACCTGCTTTACTTGTTAAAATAAAATCATTGTGTAAATCTTCTGTATTAGCATGTGCAATTGCATGTACAATTCCATCTATCTTTCCATTCTCTTCTTTGATTTTTGTAAAAGTTTCTCTTACTAATCCATCTTCTGATGCTCCATTTAATACATATGCTTTACTTCCTTTAAATTCTTTAATTAGGTCTTCTATTTTATCTTTATTATCTTCTCCCATATATGTAAAAATTAATTTTGCACCATTTTCATAAGCAGATTTTGCTATGCCAAAAGCTATGCTCCATTTATTTCTAATTCCCATTATTAATATTTTTTTATCTTTTAATAACATTTTTCTTCCTCCTTAACTTTTATCCAATTAAAAAATATATTACTTAGCAAAAGAAATACATAATTTTTTATAATTATAGTTATTCAATCACTTTAAATTCTCCCATATGTCTGAATTTGTCATATCTATTTTGAACAATTTCTTTTTCATCTAATTTCTTCATTTCCTCTATTGAAGATACAATTTCCTTTTTTAGATTTTTAGAAATTTTTTTTAAGCTTTCTTCTTCGTCTCCTTTAGGTTCTTTTATTATTTTATCTATTACTTTTAAATCATATAAGTCTTTTGCAGTTAACTTCATTTTCTCTGCAGCTTCTTTAACTCTTGTAGGATCTTTCCACAAAATACTACTATATCCTTCTGGTGAAAGAATTGAATAAATTGCATTTTCTAACATAAATACTTTATTGGCAACTCCTATTGCTAAAGCTCCTCCACTTGAGCCTTCTCCAACTACTATAGATATAATTGGAACTTTTAGCTTTGCCATTTCAAACATTGATTTAGCTATTGCTTCTCCTTGGCCTCTTTCTTCAGCCCCAATTCCAGGATAAGCTCCTTTTGTATCTATAAAAGTTATTACAGGCCTTTTGAATTTTTCTGCCTGATGCATAAATCTAATTGCTTTTCTATAACTTTCAGGATTTGGCATACCGAAGTTTCTTTCAATATTTTCTTTAGTATTTCTTCCTTTTTGTTCTGCAATTATTGTATAGTTTTGTTCTCCAATTCTTGCTAACCCACATACAATTGCTTTATCATCCCTAAAGTTTCTGTCTCCATGTAATTCAATAAATTCATCAAATATAGTTTCTACATAATCTAAAGATGTTTTTCTTTTTGGATTTCTTGCAATTTCTACTCTTTCCCATGCGGTAAGTTGAGCATTTTCCATATTTATTCACATTCCTTTCTTAAGTCACAAAACCTGGTTGGAAAAGAATTAAATTTTGACACAGCAAAATTGTAATTACTTTTCAACACATTTCTTTATTTATGAAACTCTATTAATTTATATAGAGTATCTTTCAAATCTTTTCTTTCTACTATTTTATCTATAAAACCATGTTCTAGCAAGAATTCTGCAGTTTGAAAACCTTCTGGAAGTTCCTCCCCTATTGTTTGTTCAATGACCCTTTGGCCTGCAAATCCAATCATTGCATGTGGTTCTGATAAAATAATATCTCCAAGACTTGCAAAAGAGGCTGTAACTCCTCCATAAGTAGGATCTGTTAAAACTGATATATACAATAGTCCTGCTTCATCTAGTTTTGTTAGTGCTGCTGTTGTTTTTGCCATCTGCATTAAAGAAATTATTCCTTCTTGCATTCTAGCACCACCAGAAACAGAAAATATTATAAGAGGTAAATGTTGTTCTATTGCTTGTTCAATGGCATATGTTATTTTTTCTCCTACAACAACACCCATACTTCCCATTAAAAATCCACTATCCATTATGCAGATAACAACTTTTTCACCATGAATATTACCTGTTCCACATGCTACAGCTTCTTGCAAACCTGTTTTTTCTCTTAATGTTTTAATTTTTTTTGGATAGTCTTCTAAATTTAATGGATTTGTTGTTTCAATATTTAAATCAAATTTTTTATAGGTTCCTTCATCTATTATTAATTGTAATCTTCTTCCTATATGCATTCTAAAATAATGTCCACAATTTGGACAAATATTTAAGTTTTCTCTAACTGTTTCTTTGTATAAGATTTCTTTACAATTTTCGCATTTTACCCATTTTCCAATTGGTATATCTACTTTAGTTTTTTTGTTTGTTATGGGTGTTTCTCTCTTTTTTATTTTATCTACAATCATTTCAAATTCATTCCTTCTTTAA
>CALYBE010000050.1 GCA_944393735.1 uncultured Clostridia bacterium | reverse complement strand
ATCTATTTTTTTTTTATAAAATTAAGGTTATTTAAAAAAAATTCATAAAATTGAAACAAAAAGTAATATCATAAAAGTCTAATAGATGTAAAAAATATATGTACATATAAAAATAAAAAAATGGAAAAAATAATTTGGGTAAAGACAAATTGTATAAAAAATCGGACATATAACCCAAATAGTGATTAAGTGGTTTTCAAAAAAATACTCACATCATAAATTTTTAACACAGGGTAGCATTTTCAGCCCAAGTGTTATTTTCGAGTCACACGAACCTATAAAATATAAAACTTTAAGAAAATTTCTTAACCAAAATAAACATGATTTCAACAAAAAAACACCTAGGGAAGGAAAGAGAGTAAAAATGGATGAACTAATAAAAAAAGCCAAAGGCGGAGATAATCAAGCTTTTACAAACTTAATAACAGACATTCAAGTAGACTTATATAAAATAGCAAAAGCCAAGCTAAAAGACGATGACGATATAAACGAAGCCATTCAAGAAACAATAATAAAAGCATATTCTTCTATAAAAAAACTAAGAAATGAAAAATATTTTAAAACATGGATAATTAGAATACTTATAAATGAATGTAACAATATATACAAGAAAAATAATTACAAAAAATCTGAAGAATATGATGAAAGCATAACAAAAGAAGCGGAACAAGATTATATTAGCAAAAAAATAAATGATTTAGATTTCTTTATTTTAATAGATAAATTAAATTCAGATGAAAAAATCGTAATAGTTTTATTTTACTTAGAAGAATTCTCAACAAAAGATATAGGAAAAATCTTAAAAATACCAGAGAACACAATCAGGACAAGATTAGCTAGAGCACGAAAAAAATTAAAAAATATTATTGAGGCAAGAAGTGAAAATGAGTCTAATAATAATAAAATTAAAAATAACGCAAGAACCAACAATGTAATTGAAGAAGGAGGAAATAAAAATGTATAAAATCGATAGCACAATACAAAACATACTAAAACAAGAAATAGAATTACCAGAAAGCTATAAAAAAACAATAAAAAACACAATACAAAAATGCACTCAACAATCAAAAAATAGTGAAACAGAAATAAAAAAATACAAAATATTAAATACAATAAAAAAGATAGGAATAACCGCAATAATTGGAGCAAGCACTATAACAGTATATGCAGTCACAACAAACAATTTACCATTTCAAGAAATGGGATTAATGAAATTAAGCCAAAATTATGATGCAAATGCAGTTGAAATAAATAAAACAATTGAAAACGAATATACTAAAGTAACATTAGAAACTATGTCAGGAGACGGTTCTTATATAATACTAGAATATAGAATAAACTTAAAAGACAAAGCAATAAACGAATATGGAAACATAAACTATAATGATGCAATGGGTTATAGTTTATGGCTTGCAGAAACCTCATTAGTTAATTCAAAAGAAATAACAAATAAACTTCAAGAAATCACAAAAATTTCTGAAACAGAATTTATTTGTACACAAGTTTTAAACATAATGGATATAAAAGATGAAAATTTAAATTTAATTGTAAACATGGATGAACTTGTTTTAAATAGTAAGATTTCAAAACCAATAAATTTAGGAAAAAAATTACAAATAAATATGAATTTAAAAAATAATGACCAAAACAACTTTACCCCTCAAGAAAAGGTAATAGACGAAAACAACAAAATTATAATAGATAATGTAGGAAATACAAAATTTGAAACATATATAAGTGCACAAAAAATAATAGAAAATATAACATATAAAGAATTTAAAAAATTAAATCCATTAAAATACAATAGCTTTATTGTTACAAATGAAAATGGGGACGAAATACCATATTTAATTAGAAATGAAGATTGGGCCGGAAAATATTTATATGTAAAAAATGCAAATGGCGAATTCACTAGTATTGACTCAATGGAAGCTATGAATACATTAAAAGATGAAGATATAATTAAATATGTAGAAAATTATATAATACTAATTGGAAACCAAGAAAATTTAAATACTATAAAAATAGTTCCTATAGAAACAACTATGTTTAATGACAGAAATAACGAAGAAAAACAAGAATATGATAAATTAACATGGTATCCATTAATCGAAGGAGAACAAAAATATTCAGCTCAAAGTAGTTTGGGAGGAACTTTAGAGATTGAAAAAATAAAAATTAATGAAAATAATATTGAATTTTATTATAATGAAAAAGGATTAATGGGAAATGATTCATTAATAATTCTTAGAAGAAATAATGGAGAAATGAATTACATATATCCAATCAAAACAGAAAGAAAAGGAATAAATGGTACAGAAAATAAAATAACATTTTCAAAAGATTTATTTGGAGTAGCAGGACTTAATATAATTAGTCTAGGAGATTTGCACGAAAACATAGATAATGTAGAATTTGCATTATTATTTGGAAGCAGAAGCAAGAAAATTGCAGATGACTTCACAATTGAAATTCCAAATCAAAATAATAGTATTGTAAAAATTGAAAATGTTGAAATAAATGATATTTAATATAGATAAAAATGATTAAATTAATAATTGACAATAAAAATAACTATTTAAATATTTAAAATAAAAAAATAATATTAAAAAGGAATAGAAAATTAATAATTCTATTCCTTTTTGATTTCAAAATTTTTAGAAAAATTTCGATAATTCCATTCATATCTTAAATTTTATGATATACTTTAAAAGGGGTATTCTGAGCAAAAATTAACATAAAATATTGACAAGCAAGCAAAACAAGTAGTATAATATTATAGGTAAATTTATGGAAAAAAATTAAAAAAACATTGTACAACAAGTTTAATACAATTAGGGAGGAATGAAATTAAATATGAATAAAAATTCAGAAAAGATATTAATAACCACAAAAGTTGGAGCTAAAGAAATAGTAGTAGAAGACGTAAATGACAAGAAAAATAGAATAGTTTTACCATTCAGAGGAATGCTATCAAACCAATCATCTTCAACGATTGTGAGAATGAAAGGACGTAACAAAGACAATTTATTAATACAAGTATTTAATAAATTAGTTAAAGATGAAATGTCAAAAAAAGAAAAACAAAAACTAATGGACAATATTTATGAAAATGTAGATCCACAAATTGTTTATGTATTAAATCAATATGATTCATTGAATAAAAATGGAGAAAAAAAGAGTACAGAATATGCAAAAATTATGACAATGAACATTGATAGACAAAGATATGAAAAAAAGAGAGACTATAAAAAGAGAGTAGACCTTGTAAAAATGGTAGAGCTTGAAAATGCAGGCATTTCTTTAAAATATGATTTAAGCAATATAAATTTTATTGGAAAAGGTTTTGCAGACAAATTAAGAGCAATAGGAGATGCTTTAAGAAACAGAAAATTTTCAAAAATTAAGCTTTTAGGCGAACCAGAAGCAGAAGAAATTCAACAATCAACTCAACTTCAAAATGCTGTAGCATCTGAAGAAGCATCAATACAAAAAGAGCCAAAAGAGCAAAAAGACCAAAAAACTCTAATAGAGGAGCAAAGCCCAAAAGAGCCACAAAGCAATATAATTAACTTAAATCAAGAAAGAAAAAAACTAAGACTTACTGCAGCAAAAGGATTAAGAGATAGATTAAAGCAAAAAGCAGGAGATCTTAATTTTCAAAATAAGATTAAAAAAAGATTAGCAGGAATTGGTACAGCAACACTATTAACATTAGGCTCTGTTGCAGTATTTGCACCACTTGCAAAAGAAGTTAACAAAACAATTGAAACTGTAACAGCACCAAAAACAACTTATAGCAATTCAACTATAGTGCAAGAAGAGGAAAATGATGATTTAGCTATGGGCGGAAAAAGATTAGAACAAGTTGATATAAAAGAAACAATAAAAGACGCAATAGACTTGAAATTTGGTAAAGACACAAGATTTAATTTAAGTGAAGGAACTTATTGGGAAAGTCCTGATGGAACAGGAGCTCATGGAGAAATAAAACCTGAAGAAGGAAGCTTATTCGTAACAGATGTTGATGTATTAGATGAGAATGGTTTTAAACATTATGGTTCTTCAGATGGATTAAGTATAAATGAGATTAAAGAAAATCACCCAAATGCAAAATTTTCTTATCATATTAATCGTATGTATGGAGATAAAGAATGGATTTGTGGTTGGGTAACTGATGAAGCAACAATAGGAAAAATAGATGATCAAATGACAATTTCTAGACTAAAAACTTTAACAAATTACATATCACCAGAAGTTAAAAAAATATTTAATAATATTTTAAATAGTGATTCAGGAAAAACAACAGAGGTAAACAAACAAGTTATAGAAAAAATCATTAGCGAAGCACAAATAGCCGAAAAAGAGCAAGGACAAGAATCAACTAAAGTCTCAAAAACAGAAAATATAGAAAACGAAAGATAAAAAATATAGACACACTAAAATTCTTTATATTTCTTTTATTTTTGTAGAATTATGGACATTTTTTTAGTAATATGATATATTAAAAATGTATTCTTAAAATTCAAATAAAAACATTATTAGATGTTTTTATTTGAATTTTAAGGACATAAAAAATAGATGTATAAAAATCAAGATTTATGAGAATTAAAACAACAAAATCCTAGATTCAGATATCGTGAGAAACTAGATAAATCTTAAATAGGAGAGAAAGCAATGCCAAATTGGAAAGTACATTTAGAAGTAGCAAAAAATTTAAATAAAAACTTAGAATACTCAGGAGAAGAACTTGAAGAATTTAATTTAGGAAATATATTGCCAGACATAAATAATTGCTACATAGTAACAGATATATCAAAAAAACTAGACCATAAATACACTCATTTTCAAGATGAAATTGAAATTCCATCATATATAAATTATAAAAATATTTATGGAGAAAAAATTTATAAAAAACCATTAATGTTAGGATTTTATACACATTTATTTACAGATTATACTTGGAACAATTTCTTTTATACCAATTATGACAATAATGAAAAATTACAAGGATTATCTCATGTAGAAAAAAGAAAAATCAAACAAGAAGACTTTAAAACATATAATGACTTATTTATAGAAAATAAACCACAATTTATACATTTACATGAATTGGTAGAAAAAACAAAAGAAATAGACAGAGTTTCAATTACAGAAGACGATATAAAAAAAGTTGAAAAATTTTTAAAAGATCAAAAAAAATCAAACAATAAATTTCAAATTTTATCAAAAGAAATTTTAGATAAAATGATGAATGAAACTATAAAAAATCTTGAAAATGAAATAAAAGAATTTATAATATAAAATTATAGAAAATTTCTTTTAGATATATGTCTATCAAAAAAGAAATAATATAATTTTAGAAAACGGAGGAAAAACATGATTGCATTAGATAAAATTAGCGACTTTGATGGAGTAATGCAATTTTATGAGAGAGCCTTAAATTTTACTAAAAAGCTAAGATTTAAAATTAACGTTGACGAACTAAAAAATGATGCAATAAAGCCATCAACTGAAGAAATGATTTCACTTGTCAGAGCACTAACTTCTTCAGAAACATTAAGAATAATTCAAATTGAAGAAATGTTTAAAAAATCAGATAAAGTAAATAGAGAAATTGATAAATTTTTCGAAGGACAGAGTATTTTGAAAAGCATACAAGTTCCATTTGAAGATTCAGAAAAGTACAAGATTAGGCACTTAAGAAATTGTTTAGTTCATTCTATGTATGAAATCAGAGTAAGTGACGATGGTGATGATGTTTATTTATACTTAAATAACCAGAAAATAAAAGGAGAAATCAGACTCGAAGATTTTCTTGAAGTTGCTAATAAATACACAGACTGGTACAATCAGTTCTGTCAATATCAAAATGTCGGAATATTAAGCTATAATGCTAAATTGTTAAATATTCCAGATAAAAAGAAAGCCATTAATAAATTTGTAAGAAGTATATCAATTTCTAATACAGGCTTATCTGAAAAAAGAATGGCAACACTAAAAAAATGGATTGACCGTATTGGAATAAGCAATTTAAAACCCTCAACAGCCAAAGGTGAAGATGCCAGAACTGAAGAGGCTGCAATAAATACATTTATAGGTGATTTAGTTAATTGTACAGCAGAAAGCGAAGATGATTTGAAAGTTTATAAACCAATTAAACAAAATTATGATAGTGTAATGTTTCAATTTTTATCAATTCAGTTGCCATTATATTTTGACACTAGATTACTCGAAGATTATTCAAATGATGAGAAATATAAAGAAAAAGAAAAGGATTTATATTCTGACAAAATGGAACAATACAATAACATGCTTGAAGTAAAAAGTGATAAAGCAACATTAGCAAAGTCAGAAAAAGCTAAACAAGAAGCAGTACAATATATTGCAAATGCAGGAAAAGATGAATACAAGTTAGCAGTACAAAATGTATTAAGTATGTTAGCAGTAAAAAAGCCATTTGTATATTCTGATATGATGATGTCACTATCATATTACGTATTTAATTATATAAGTGAAATCAATAAAGGCAGAGAAGATAGAATTTTTGATTATTATAACATAGATACTTCTGGATTTGATATAACTTATCAAGAACGTCCAGGATTACATATAAGAACAGTTAATTTACGAAGACAATGTGGTAGAGAAACAGAATCATCTAAAAAAAAGGAAATAAGAAAGAAAATAAGAAGATATGGAGAAGAAGTTGAAGACAGCTCTAATTTCTTTAGACATGTAAGAGACAGTATAGCACATGGATGGAGTAGTGTTGATTACAACAAATATTTTAATACAAGAAATATTGATGAAATTATGTTTACATTTCCAACATATTCTCCAGAAAACAGAGAATTAGATTTTGAAGCAAAAATTTCTGCTAAAGAACTTTTAAAATTAATTGAAAACTTTAGGACAAGAATAAATGAAGGAATTAATTTATCAGAGGATGGTAAAAAAATAGAAACAGATATTTTAAGAACAGCATTAGTTGATGAATTAGTAGAAGAAACCCAAATTCCAACAAATTTACCAAAGAATGATTCACAAGAAAAAAGTAAAGAATCATCAGGGAAGCTACCCAAAGCTACCCCTAGTGCAAATCATAATGTAATACCTAATGGAATAGGAAGTGTAGGACCTAATCTTGATGATGATAGATAATAATATTTTTTTAATGGAGGAAAAAAATGAGTAATAGATCATATAATGAAGTATTAGGATTTTTAGGACATATCCCACCAAAAGACTATTTAAAAATTCCAAGAGAGGAAATAAGTAAACTTATGCTTGGAAAAGATGAAGACTATCAATTTTCATTTGACCCAAAGAGAAAACTTTCTGAACAAAATATAAGTAAAGAGGCATATGCTATTTTTACGAGACTTTACTATCAATATATAGCTGATGAAAACGAAAAAAAAGGAATTGAAGAAATGGTAAAATTAGGTAAAAAAATTCCAAGAACAAAAACTAACACAACTTCAAAACCAAGCTCAAAAAGAAGCGAATTAGATGAAAGACCTTAAACAGTATCTTGAAACTATTAAAAATTAAAGAAAAATTAATAAAATTGCTGTTGATAAACCTATTTTTATATGAGATAATATACAAAAACAAGAAAGAAAACCAATAAAATGAAAAATAACAAGAAATTTATTTTAAACTCAATAATATTTATTTTATTAATTGCACTAACATTTTATATATTATTAAAAGACCAAAATCCAATGACTATCTTAGAAATAATCATGTCAGCAAACTTAAAATACGTATTAATAGGTATAATATGTATGTTTATTTATATTGCACTTGAAGCTGTAAACATGGGGAGAACACTAAAAAAACTAAATGAAAAATCAACATTTTTAAGAAATTACAAATATGCTTTAATAGGATTTTTCTTTAGTGCTGTAACTCCAGCTGCAAGTGGAGGTCAACCAATGCAAATTTATTATATGCATAAAGATGGAATAGCAGTTTCAAATTCAACATTAGCATTATTATTAAATTTAACAAGTATGCAAATTTCAACGATAGGAATAGCTTTTGTAAGTTTAATATTTAATTATCAATACTTAAATAATTTATTAATAATATTATTCATAGTTGGAATAACACTAAATATTAGTGCATTAGTTTTGCTAATAATAGGTATATTCTCAAAAAGACTATCAAAATGGTTAATTAATGTAACATTAAAAATTTTAAAGTTTTTTAAAGTAAAAAATATTGAAACCAAAAAAGAGAAATTCGAAGCAGAACTTAAAAATTACCAAGATGGAGCAATTTATATTAAAAATAATAAAATGCTAATGGTAAAAATAGTATTAACAACAATAATACAATTTTTAATTTATTATAGTACAACATATTGGACATATAGATCATTAGGATTTTCAGAATATAACATATTTAAAATAATTTCAATGCAATCAATTCTATTTGCAACAGTATCTGGAATACCATCTCCTGGAGCTGTAGGAGTAACAGAGGGAGCATTTACAGAAATATTTAGAGCAGTATATCCAGCAAATATAATGAGCACAGCAGTTTTGCTAAATAGAGGAATTAATTTCTACCTATTTGTTTTATTTAGTGGAATAGCTACTATAATTAATCATGTAAAATGTAATAAAAAAATTCCCGAAATTAAATCTGTAGAAAATTAAAAAAGCCTTAGTACTAATTTAGAATTTAGTACTAGGGCTTTTTTTACTAAACTAAAAAAACGTAGCTAAGCTTAAATGTTTATAAAATATAACATATATTAAGAAAGGTATATTTAAATGTAGTAATTTTTGATATTTTATGGTATATTATTAACATAAAGGATGGTAAAAGAAAAAAATAAGAAGGAGGAGTGTAATGGAATCTATACCTATGAAAATATTAATTATAGAAGATGACATAGAAGATTGTAGCAAATTCAAAAATTGTATTAGTAAAAGAGAAGATGTAGAATTAGTCGCAGTAACAGATTCAGATATAGAAGGATTAAAATATGTAAAAACAAAACACCCAGAAGGAATTATATTAGATTTAGAACTAAATAATAGTAGTTCAGGCAATGTAGATTCCTTAGAATTCTTATCAGATTTAAAGAGATTACACCTAAATTATGAACCAATCGTAATAGTCACGACACATGTAAATTCAAAAAGAACATATGAAATGTTACATAGAGCAGGTGTTGAATTAATTTTGTATAAAGACCATCCCAAATATTCATGTGACTATGTTTTAAATAAGTTTATCAGTTTAAGAAATAATACAACTGAAACCAAAAAGACCTCTGTTGAAGAAGAATTGAAAGAAGATGAAAACAAGATATCTGAATGTATTAATCAAGAATTGGAACTAATAGGAGTTACTGCAAAATTAAAAGGAAGAGATTATATTCATGACGCAATATTGTATTTAATAGAAAATGAAAACAGTAATACAAGTGTCATTCAATATCTAACAAAAATTCATAAAAAAGCAGCAAATACTATAAATAACGGAATTCAAAATGCAATTATTCATGCATGGAGAGTAACACCAATAGAAGATTTAGAAAAGTATTATACTGCTAGAGTAAATTATGAAACAGGAGTGCCAACACCAATGGAATTTATTTATTATTATGTTGATAAAGTAAAGAAAATGATTTAATAGTAAAAAGCAAAATACTTTAGATTTTATGAAGTGTTTTGCTTTTTTTCGTGCCAATTATATATTTTTTACATTTATGTTTGCACATAATTAAAAAAATGATATAATCAAAAATATAAAAAATGGAAAAAAAGGTGGAAGATGTACAAATGAAACTACTAAATAGACTAACAATACAAAACTTAAAATTAAATAAAAAAAGAACAATAGTAACAATAATAGGAATAATATTAGCAACAGCGCTAATAACAGGAGTAGCAACATTAGTAGCATGTTTTCAAGCCTCAACGAAAGAATATGTAAGAGAAACATCAGGAAATTATCATTATGAATTTTTAAATGTTCCAGGAAAAGACATAGAAGAAATAGAGAACATGGAAAACATAGAAAATGTATATTTAACAGAAAATTTGGGCTATAGTGAAAAGAAAACTACTGATGATGAAAAAAATGAGGATGAAACAAATTTAGAAGATCTACAATTTCAAGTATTAGGATTTTCTAAAGGAGCAATGGAAAATCTAGGAATAACATTAGATGAAGGAAGGTTTCCAGAAAACGAGAATGAAATAGTAATATCAAACTATGTGGAAACAAGAACTGACATAGAAATAGAACTAGAAAAGGAAATCACATTAACAATCAGGAATGAAGAAACAAAACAGGAGGAAACTAAAACTTATAAAATAGTAGGAACTGTAGATATAACTGGGGATAACCTAGAACAGATGCATGTATATACGCCAGAAGAAATTCCGTTTTATTACACAGCAATAACATATTTAGGAGATTATACAAATGAAAACAAACTAAATACATATGTAAAATTAAAAAAATTAAATAACGATGCAGAAACTATATCACAGATAATAGATGCGATAGATGTAGAAACAATTAATTCATTAAAAACGACTAGTACAGAGGAAACAATTGATAATTTATTGGAATACGGAATATTACACGGTAATAATCATCTTATATCAGTAGAAATAGGAGATTTTAGTGATGAAGATACATTAGACATGATATATGGATTAGCAATAATTATAATAGTAATAATTATTATAACATCAGTATATTGCATCAAAAATAGTTTTAATATATCAATAACAGAAAAAGTAAAACAATATGGAATATTAGCATCAATAGGAGCAACATCAAAGCAAATAAGGAAAAATGTATTATATGAAGCATTTATCTTAGCCTTAATAGCAATTCCAATAGGAATAATACTAGGAGTGGGCTCAATATATGTAGCTCTAAAAATCATACAAAATGTTCTCGGAGAAAAAATATTTGGAATGAAATTTATATTTGCAACAAATTTAAAATCAATAATATTAACAATTGTACTAAGTAGTTTAACAATATATTTATCAGCAAGGAAATCAGCAAAAATAGCATCAAAAGTATCTCCAATGGAAGCTATTAGAAGCAATCAAGACATAAAAATAAAATCTAAAAAAATAAGAGCACCAAAAATTATAAAAAAATTATTTGGAAT
>CALYBE010000049.1 GCA_944393735.1 uncultured Clostridia bacterium | reverse complement strand
AGAAAAAAAGCAGAAAAAAATCGGCTCTCATGCCGATTCTTTATTAAAATTTTCTTTTTCTTGCTGCCTCTGATTTTTTCTTTCTTCTTACACTTGGTTTTTCATAGCACTCTCTTTTACGAACTTCTTGAAGAACCCCATTTCTAGCACATTGTCTTTTTAACTTTTTTAGTGCTTCTTCTATATTTCCATTAACTTTTATTTCTGACATTATAATATTCCCCTCCTTCCGGCGTTTAGAACACTGTATGTGGGATTTCATCCTATATACGTTTACGTTAATAATTATACATTATTTAGAGTTAGGTTGTCAAGTATTTTACAACATTTTCTAAAAAAGGTGGGAAATAGCTTTTGCTTTTTAAATATCCTCATATGGAATTATTTTGTGGACTTTTAAAGATTTTTGTACATCTATTATTCGTTGGTTAGAAGAACCTCTAAATTTTAGTTTTAAGTCTTTTTTATCTTCTTCAAATTCTCCGTCAACTAATACATCAATATATGACATTAATTCTTTAGTTTCTGACCAGTTTTCAAACATGTGTCCTACAATATCTTTATCAAATGTATATCCTGTATAACACCATATATTTTTCTCTGGAAATCTTTCTTTTACTTTTTTTAATAATGGCAAAAGGCCTTGTTGATTTTGGTATTCAAGAGGCTCGCCTCCTAATATTGAGAGTCCTGCTACATAAGGATGATCTAGTTCATTTAATATTCTTTCTGTGTCTTCTTCTGTAAACTTTTTTCCATAGTTAAAGTCCCAAGCTTGTGCATTAAAACATCCTTTACAATGATGAGTACATCCGCTTACAAATAATGATACTCTAACTCCTTTACCATTTGCTACATCTGCTATTTTTATATCTGCATAGTTCATTTTTTACCTCATTCCTTCCTAAAGGCACAAAACCTAGTTGGAAAAGAATTAAATTTTGGCAATGCTGAGCTTGTTAAGGCTCTGCCTGTTACAAGCTCAGTATGCATAGCTGAAAAATTTTATTTGCCTTATACTAATCCTTAAATATTGCGTCAAATTCTTCTCCATCAACTTTTTCTTTTTCTAATAAAATTCCTGCTACTGCATGAAGTTTATCTACATGTTCTGTTAATATATTTTGTGCTCTTTCATATGCAACTTGAATAATTTTTTTAACTTCTTCATCAATAATTGCTGATGTTTCTTCAGAATAATCTTTTGTTTGAGCAAAATCTCTTCCTAGGAATACTTCTTCTTGTCCTCCACCAAACATTATTGGTCCAATTCTACTGCTCATTCCATATTTTGTTACCATATTTCTTGCTATTTGTGTTGCTCTTTCTATGTCGTTACTTGCTCCTGTTGATATATCATTAAGTATTATTGCTTCTGCAACTCTACCACCAAGTAGTGATACAATATTTTCTTCCATTTCTGTTTTAGACATAAATGATTTGTCTTCAGTTGGTCTATACATAGTATATCCTCCTGCCATTCCTCTTGGTACTATTGATATTTGATGTACTGGGTCTTGTGTTGGTAAATATCTACTAACTACTGCATGGCCTGCCTCGTGATATGCAACTAATCTGTTTTCTTTTTCACTTCTTACTCTTGTTTTCTTTTCAGGTCCCATAGTTACTTTGACCATGGCATCTTCTATTTCTTTCATTCCTATTTCTTTGTAATTTCTTCTTGCTGCTAATAATGCTGCTTCATTTAATACATTTTCAAGGTCTGCTCCAACAAATCCTGATGTATTTTTTGCTATTACTTTTAAATCTACATCATCTGCTAATTTCATTTTGCGAGCATGTACTTCAAGTATTTGTTCTCTTGCTTTTACATCTGGGCTTCCTACTACTATTTGTCTATCAAATCTTCCTGCTCTTAATAATGCTTTGTCTAATACATCTGGTCTATTTGTTGCTGCTAGGATTATTACTCCTTCATTATCTGAGAAACCATCCATTTCAACTAATAATTGATTTAATGTTTGTTCTCTTTCATCATGTCCTCCACCTAGTCCAGCTCCTCTTTGTCTTCCTACTGCATCTATTTCATCTATAAATATTATACATGGTGCATTTTTCTTTGCTTGCTCAAATAAATCTCTTACTCTTGATGCTCCAACACCAACAAACATTTCTACAAAGTCTGAACCACTTATTGTATAAAATGGTACTCCAGCTTCTCCTGCTACTGCTTTAGCTAGTAAAGTTTTTCCTGTTCCTGGTTGACCTACAAGTAGTACTCCTTTTGGTATTCTAGCTCCCATATCTGTGAATTTTTTTGGATTTTTTAAGAATTCTACTATTTCTTCTAATTCTTCTTTTTCTTCGTCTACACCTGCTACATCATCAAATGTTACTCTGTTCTTTTCTCCTGCATTAACTAATCTAGCTTTACTTTTTCCAAATGACATGGTTTTTGTTCCACCTTGGTTGTTTCCACTCATCATTATAAACCAGAAAATGAAGAATATTATTAATAATCCAAATGGTGTTATTAATCCAAGTACTGTAATCCATACTGATTCTTTTTCTTCTTCTAATGTAAAGTCACCTGCTTTTAAGTATTCTTCTGTGTATGCCATAAAACTATCTAGACTTGGTATGCTTACTTCTTTTTCAGCTTTAGTGTTTTTTAATTTAACTGTTGCAAGACTACCATTTGAAGATATTGTTATATTTTCAACTTCTTGGTTTTCTATGCTTGTTATTAATTCTGAGTATGTCATTTTGGAACTGCTATTTTCCATTATTGAAGATAATAATACTATTACTATTACTCCTATTATTAGCCACATTGCTAATGTTTTTATTCCTTTTTTCAAATTTATCCTCATCCTTCCTTTATATATTGTTTTTTATTTGTCTGCACAATAATTTTTTGCAAAATGAAAATTTAGTTATGTTATCTATATTCTTTATTAAGCAAAAGATTATTACCATGAAACTATAACACACCTTTGTGCTTTTTTCAATAACTTTTAAGTGATTTTTTTATGACCTTTTTGTTACAATTTTCAAGTTTTTGTACGGTTTCTTAAGTTTTACTATCAAAATTTCATAAGGCTATAAATTGAATTTTTTTATCTTTTATTAAAATTTTTATGTTCTTGTTTGGAGTTAAAAATTTGTTACCTATATTATTATGACATAATTTTATTATATCTTTTATATGTATCTTTTCAATTCCTTTTGTAGAACCAAGTAATCTCTTAGTAGTATATAATATGATTCGATTTTTTATTACTTCATCTATTTCATTAAATTCTTTTAATTTTAATTCTATTTTACCCTTTTGCTCAGATATCAATAGTTTTTGGTATTCTTGTATAGTAATTTTTTCTAAGTAATTATCTTCACTTGAAATTACTTCTGATAATCGTGTAATCGTTTCAATTATATTTGGATTAAATTCCTTTTTAATATACGGAATTACTATGTTTCTAATTTTGTTTCTTGTATATGTATTTTCAAAATTTGTTTTATCTATACGTGGTTTTAATTTGTTTTTTTCACAATATGATTCAATTTCTGTTCTTTCACATTCAATTAGTGGTCTAATATATTTATTATCTCTAATTGGTTCTATTCCTTTTAACCCAGAGACTCCACTTCCCCTAAGTAAATGCATTATTATTGTTTCTACTTTATCATTTTTATTATGTGCTATTCCTATTTTATTAGCTTCTTTTTTTGGTAATAGCTCTTCAAAGAATTCATATCTTGCATTTCTCCCTGCCTCTTCTGTTCCTATTTTGTTAGCATTTGCAATTTCTAATACATTTATTCTTTTTATATAACATTCTATATTATTTTTCTTGCAATATTCTTCAACATATTTTTCATCTGCAATTGCATCTTCTCCTCTTATCATGTGGTTTATATGTGCAACAATTATGTCAAAATTGATTATTTTTTCTTCTTTAATTTGCTTTAATATGTCTAACATTGCAATTGAGTCTGGACCTCCAGATACTCCTAATATTATTTTATCTCCATTTTCTATTAAATTGTATTTTTTTATTGTTTCTAATACTTTTTCTTTCACTAATCTTTATCTCCCTATTATATATAAAAGGCCATTTCCGCATATATGCGAAAATGGTCTTTAGTACCACTGTCAGTTAGCTATTCAAAGTCACCTCTCTATAACCTTTTTCAAAAGCCTCTATCTCTTCATTTGTTGAAGTTAAGAATTCATTCTTAAAGATATTCTCAAGTCCTCTTATGCTCGATAGATTAAAGTATCCCATGGCTACATAAAAACCACACTCGTTTTTCAGGTTCATTGCACCACCATAGATCCATCCTAAGGCTTCCATTTTTTCGGTTTTTTTAAGTTGTTTAAAGTTTTCTAATTTCTTAGTAACATTAAACTCTCTGCCTTTGTCGTAACGTACTATTCCTGGTATTAAATTGGGGCATTGTAGCCTCAAAAAATTGGGCAAATCGTCCAGACTCATTTGAGTCCGAATATTTTTACCTTTTTCTGATTCAAACTGCATAAAATCTATCCTCCTTTATGCATCAAGTGTTTATCAAACAACTGAATATTATTATATCACCATCATAGTATAAATTCAAGGAAAAAATGACTTTCTAATAACTTTTTACCGACATTTTTCGCATTTTTTTATTTTGTTATTTTTTATTAATCATCAAATCGTCTTTCAATATTTACAAATTTTGTGTAGTTGCCCATCCAGTATAGTTTTACTGTTCCAGTTGAGCCACCTCTTTGTTTTGCTATTATTATTTCTGCAATATTTTTTTCTGTACTATCTTCATTATAATAATCATCTCTGTATAAAAACATTACTATGTCTGCATCTTGTTCTATTGAACCAGATTCACGTAAATCTGAAAGCATTGGTCTATGATCTGGTCTTTGCTCTACGGCTCTTGATAACTGTGACAATGCTATTACTGGTACATTTAGTTCTTTTGCTAATATTTTTAAAGATCTACTAATTTCCGCAATTTCTTGTTCTCTATTATTTGACTTTTTACTACTTCCTTGAACTAACTGCAAATAGTCTATTACTACTAATCCGATATTTTTTTCCATTTTTAGTTTTCTACATTTTGTCCTTATGTCTATTACGGAAATACCTGGTGTATCATCTATATAAATTCCTGCTTCTGATAGTGGACCTATGGCTTCCGCAAGTTTTACCCAATCTTCTTCATCAAGTTTTCCTGTTCTTACTTTATTACTGTCTACCATTGCTTCACTACATAACATTCTGTTTACTATCTGGTCTTTAGACATTTCAAGGCTAAAAATTGCAACTGGTACATTTGACTTCAATGCTGCATTTGTAGCTATATTTAGTGCAAATGCTGTTTTTCCCATTGCAGGTCTTGCAGCAATTAGTATAAGTTCTGAACCATGTAGTCCTGCTGTTTTATCATCTAAATCATAAAATTGTGTTGGTACTCCAGTTATGTGTTGTTTTTGATTATATAGTTTTTCAAGATTTGTAAAGCTTTCTACTAATATATCTTTTATTGGAGTATAACTTTTGGTATTTTTTCTTTGCATTATATCAAAAATTTTCTTTTCTGCTCCATCCATTATATCTTCAACATCTTCTGTTTGGTTATAAGCTAATTCTTCTATTTCATTTGAAGTTTTTATTAATTTTCTTAATAATGCTTTTTCTTCTACTATCTTTATATATTTTTGCACATTAGCTGTTGTTGGTACTTTATCTGGTAAACTTGCTAAATATTCATACCCACCAACTTGTTCAAATTTATTCATAGATTCTAGTTCATCTTTTAAAGTAATAATATCTATTGGTTCTGATTTTCTATATAAATTCATTGCAGCTTGATAAATTGTTTTATTGTCATCTCTGTAAAAGTCATCTTCTTTTAAAGTTTCTACAGCTGACATTACGGCATCTTTATCTGTTATCATGCTTCCTAATACTGCTTGCTCAGCATCATCGTCATGTGGTGGTATTTTTCCTAGTTCCATCGTTACTCCTTTCTAAGAAGCTTATCCTATTACATCTACTTTTATATTTCCAACAACTCCTTCATACAATTTGATTTGAACTGTATGAAGCCCCAATGTTTTTATTGTTTCTTTTAAGTCAACTTTTTTCTTGTCTATTTTAATATTGTGCTGTTTTTCAAAGGCTTCTGCTATATCTTTTGCAGAAACTCCACCAAAAATTTTTCCGTTTTCCCCTGCTTTTACTTGAATTTTTAGCATTATTTTATTCATTTTTTCTGCTATTTTTTTTGCTTCTTCTTTTTCTGTATCTTTTCTATATTGATTTGATTCTTTTTGTGCTTCTAATTTTCTCATGTTTTCTGTATTTGCCTCAACTGCTAAATTTTTTGGAAATAAGAAATTACGTGCATATCCATCTGATGCGTTTATTACTTCATTTTTCTTTCCTACTCCTTTTATATCTGCTTTTAAAATTACTTTCATTTCTAATCCTTCCTTTCTGGACATTTAATTAGAAAATATTTATTCTTTTTCAGAAAAATATTCCTCAATTTTTGCAAGTAATTCTTGTTTTGCTTCTTCAATAGTCATGTTTTCTAGTTGTGCACCTGCTAAACTAATATGTCCTCCTCCGCCAAGTTTTTCGAGTATCATTTGTACATTTATATCTCCTAGTGAACGTCCACTTATGCATATCTTGCCATCTTCCATATTTCCTAATACAAATGATGCTGTGATATTTCCAATAGTTAGTAATTCATCAGCTGCTTTTGCACATATTAAACTCGTATCTTTTTCTTGGACTTCATATATTGATATTCCTATAGTTTCTCTAATAATTTCAGCTTTTTTTACTATTTCTGCAATTTTGTTATAACTTTCTAAATCGCTTTGGAACCATTTTTTTACTTTGATTATATCTACACCACATCTACGTAAATATGCTGCTGCTTCAAAGGTTCTTACTCCAGTTTTGAATGTAAAATTTTTTGTGTCCATCATTATTCCTGCATATAATGCTTCAGCTTCAATAGTTGATAATTCTATTTCATTTTGTGTATATTGAACTATTTCTGTAACTAATTCTGAAGCAGATGATGCATATACTTCTTGGAATGTTAAAATGCTGTTTTCTATGAAGTCTGCACTTCTTCTGTGATGGTCTATTACTACAATTTTATTTGTTTTATTTAGTAATTCTGGTTCTTCTACATATGTTTTTTTATGAGTATCTACAACTACTAATAATGTTTCTGCATCAATTTGTGATAAAGCTGTTTCTTTAGTTATAAATACATCTTTATAATCTTCTTGTATACTTTCTATAAATGATTTTATTGATGGTGCTTCTACATTTGTTACAATATTTACTTCTTTTCTTAGGCTTACTGCCATTCTGTAAATACCTAATGCTGAACCCATTGCATCAATATCTGGATTTACATGTCCCATTATCATTACTTTATTGCATTCTGACATTAATTCTTCTAAAGCATGTGCTACTATTCTTGCTTTTACTTTTGTTCTTTTTTCGACTTCTTCAACTTTTCCACCAAAGAATTGATATTTTCCATCTTGTCTTACTACAGCTTGGTCTCCACCTCTACCTAATATTACATCCATTGCTGCACTAGCTGATTTATAAACTTCTCTATCTGTTTCTCCTTCATTTGAAATTGCTATACTTAATGTTAACTGAATCTTATCTCTTCTTACTATATCTTTTATTGAATCTAATATTGTGAATTTGTTTTCTATAATTTTATCTAGATAGCGTTGTTCAAATATGTATACATATGTATCTCTATCTGACTTTACTAATATTCCATTTGTCTCATTTACCCAATCATATATTATTCTTTCTACTTTTGCCATAACTTGTGCTTTTTGTTCAGTATCTATTCTTTGCATTACTTCTTCATAATTATCTATCATAATTATTCCAACACATGTTTTCTCGTTTTCATTTTCTTGTTCTAGCTCATATTTTTCTGTTTCATCTATAAAATATAAAATCATCATATATTCTGCTGGTCTTCTACGTTCGTTTTTCTTAGATTTTGCAAATTCTCCTTGTATTTTATATATTTTTTTGCCTATTTCTATATTTTCTCTTACAATTGATTTTACTTTTGGATTTTCACTTTTTGATATTTCATCTTTAATGTCTATTATTAAATCATTTAAATAATTATTTATATCAATATTTGCAAATTCGGTTATGAATTTTGAACTTTTCCAAACTATGTTTCCGTTTGTTTCTAGTATTATAAGTGGATATGGAGCATTTATCAAACTGCTTTTAGCTGCAGAGTCTACTGTTAATGTTAAATCTTGTAATTGCTCTGATATTTCACTTTTCCTTTTATTATTTGCAAAATATGTGTAACACAATATAAGCACATATGATATAATTGATGGTATTATCATTTGCACTTTAAATATTGATAATAACACTAATAAAATTAGTATTATTACTAAATATACTTTTGTTCTTGATACTAAATTGTCAAATAATTTTCTATTATTATTTTCCGACATTACTGATTTATGTTAGTCTTGAGAACTAACATTCCTCCTTTCAATTATGTATGCTCTTTAAAGATCACATAATAAATGACATAATTTTGCTTATATAATTTTTACATTAATACTATTTTAGTATACTTCGAAATAAGCTTTTTGTCAAGCTTTTTTGAAGATGAGGAGAAAATCATGTACGACAAAAAAAAGTGAAAATTTAAATTTTCACTTTTTTGTTATTTTATTCGCCAGATGCTGTTGTCTCTGTTACAGGTTCTGGTTCTGTTGTTTTTACTCCTTGGTCTTTAACTTTAATTTGAATATCTTGATATTTCTTCATACCAGTTCCAGCTGGAATAAGTTTGCCAATTATAACATTCTCTTTTAATCCAACTAAATCATCTTCTTTACCTTTTATTGCAGCTTCTGTTAATACTCTTGTTGTCTCTTGGAATGATGCTGCTGATAAGAAACTATCTGTAGCAAGAGATGCTTTAGTAATACCAAGTAATGCTCTCTTACCTGTTGCTGGACGTTTACCTTCTTCTGCGGCAATTTTATTTTTGTCTTCAAAGTCATACATATCTACTAATTCACCAGGGAACATATCTGTATCTCCACCGTCTTCAACTCTAACTTTTCTAAGCATTTGTCTTGCAATTACTTCGATATGTTTATCATTGATGTCAACACCTTGATTTCTATATGCTTTTTGGATTTCAGAAATTACATATTCATATACTCCTTCTGGTCCTTTTATTACTAATATTTCAGATGGATTTATTGAACCTTCAATAAGTGGCTGAGCAGCTTTTACTTCATCTCCATCTTTTACTTTTAGTTTTGAACCAAATGGTATTGTATATGTTCTAGAATCATCTTTAGATGTAACTATTACTTCTAATTTTTTCTTTGTTTCTGATATTTTAACTTTACCGTCAATTTCTGTAATTACTGCAACTCCCTTTGGTTTTCTAGCTTCGAATATTTCTTCAACTCTTGGAAGACCTTGTGTAATATCTGCAACACCTGCAACACCACCAGAGTGAATAGTTCTCATTGTTAACTGTGTACCAGGTTCACCAATTGATTGTGCTGCTATAATACCAACAGATTCTCCTATTGATACTAAATCTCTTCTAGCTAGTCCCATACCATAACATTTTTGACATACACCATGTTTTCCTCTACAAGCTATTACTGAACGTACTTCTACTCTTGTAATTCCTGCATCTACTATTTGTTTTGCGATTGTCTTATTTATCATAGTATCTGGTGTTACAATAACTTCTTTTGTTTTTGGATTAACTATTGGGTTTAATGGATATCTTCCTTCTAGTCTTTCTTCTAATCCTTCAACTATTTGGTTTCCATCTTTAATGTCTTCAATTGTTAGTCCCTCTGTTGTTCCACAGTCATGTTCTCTTACGATTATGTCTTGTGAAACATCAACAAGTCTTCTTGTTAAATATCCAGAGTCAGCTGTTCTTAAAGCTGTGTCAGAAAGTCCTTTACGAGCACCATGTGAAGATATGAAATATTCCAAAGCATCTAGACCTTCACGGAAGCATGATTTGATTGGTATTTCAACTGCTTTACCAGATGTACTTGCCATAAGTCCACGCATACCTGCAATTTGTCTTAATTGGTTCATATTTCCACGGGCTCCTGATTTTACCATCATATATATTGGGTTTAAATCATCAAAGTTTTCTTCCATTGCTTTACTTACATCATTTGTTGCTTTCTCCCAAATATTAACAACAGATTGATATCTTTCATCATCAGTAATTAAACCTCTTCTATATTGTTTTCTTACTTGTTCAACTTGTTTATCTGCTTCTGCTAATATGTCTTTCTTAGCTTCTGGTACTTTAACATCTGCTACTGAGAATGTTATTCCTGCTAATGTTGAATATTTAAATCCTAATGCTTTAATATAGTCTATTACTTCTGCAGATTCAACTAATCCATGTTTGTCAATAGTTTTTTCTATTATTGTTCCCATTGATTTTTTCATTACTGGGAAATTTATTTCATATTGGAATGGATCTTCTTTTCTATCAATAAATCCTAAGTCTTGTGGAATTCCTTGGTTAAATATTATTCTTCCAACACTTGTTTCTATTTTCTTTGCTTTTATTTCACCATTAATTTCTTTGCTAATTCTTACAAAGATTTTAGCATGTATTGAAACTGCATTATTTTGTAATGCCATTATTGCTTCATCAGGATCTTTGAAGTATTTTCCTTCTCCTAATTCTCCATCTAATGTCATTGTTAAATAATAACTTCCTAAAATCATGTCTAGTCTTGGTACAGCTACTGGTTTACCATCTTGTGGTTTTAGTAGGTTATTTGTTGCAAGCATTAAATATCTTGCCTCTGATTGTGCTTCTAATGTTAATGGTAAGTGAACTGCCATTTGGTCTCCGTCGAAGTCTGCATTGAATGCTTCACATACTAATGCATGTAATTTGATTGCTCTTCCTTCAACTAATACTGGTTCAAAAGCTTGTATACCTAGTCTGTGTAGTGTAGGAGCACGGTTTAACATTACTGGGTGGTCCTTTATTACTTCTTCAAGTATTCCCCATACCTCTGGACTTAATCTTTCTACCATTCTTTTTGCACTTTTTATATTGTGTGCTAAATGTCTTTCAACAAGTTCTTTCATAACAAATGGTTTAAATAATTCTACTGCCATTTCTTTTGGAAGTCCACATTGATATATTTTTAGTTCAGGTCC
>CALYBE010000048.1 GCA_944393735.1 uncultured Clostridia bacterium | reverse complement strand
CTTTACTATAGCATTATTATTTTGTGATTTCTTGTTCTAGTGTTTCTGCATTTTCTGCAATAATCATATAAACAACATTTCCAACAGTTCCTACTTTTCTATTTTGAACTAATTCATATTGTTCTGGCAAATATGTGCTCCATTGTTGTTCATATTGTTCTGCATATTTTTCTAATTCAGATTTAACTGTTTCTACTGTTCCATCTTTTGCTTGAATTAATATATACATAGATGCTTGGACATTCATCATAGGCATTTTTCCTACTACATTCTCTACATTTTCTGTATTAATTCCAAATTGAGAACCTAATAGGTCTGTTGTAATGTCCATTGTAGCTAATTCATTAAATGGACTAGAATTGTCAAATGTTTGACCTGCTGAATTGATGTCTAGTGTTTTTGTTTCTTCATTATTCTTATTGTTTAAAACAAAATATGCTCCTACTGCAATTACTGCTATTACCAATATCACTACAATTAACGTAATTAAAGTATTCTTTTTCATTTTTTCCTCCTTCTTTTACTAGCATACCAATAATTTAGCATATAATTCATAAATTTTCAACCCTAATTTTTTGAAGATTTTCTTAAAAATTGTTTGTAATGCTTCTATTATTGGCTAGGAGATAAGAATATAAAAAATTAAAGAACTTTAAGGAATGTCCCTAAAGTTCAAATTTTTTATAAATATTATATTTCAAAAATGATTGGCTCATGGTAAATTTATTTGCCACACTTTTATTCATATTGCTTACATAATTTTCATCAACTTCCCCATTACCATTTGGAACAAATTGTTTATTTGCAGAAAAATATGTTCCATAATCACTTACCCAACTCCTATTTGAAAAAATTGCGACTCCTGGGTTATCACTTAAAATATCTTGCCCTATTATTAATCTAGAGTCATATTCTATTCCAAATAAGTTAAGTAAAGTTGGTAAAACATCTATCTGACTTCCTACTTTATTAACTTCAATTGGTTCTTCTATTTCACTATTCCAAAGTATAAAATTACTTCTATTGACTTCTACTATTGAGTCTCTTGTATATGTGCTAACCTGATTAATTTCGTCTATTGATAATGTATAAGGATAATGGTCTCCTACTAGTGCAATTACAGTATCTTGCAATATTCCTTTTTCTTCTAATTTATTAATAAGTGCCTCTAAAGCTCTGTCTAATTCCATTTGAGATGCTAAATATGCTTTAACTGGTGTACTATATGGTAAGTCTTGCACATATTCTTTATACCTGGTAGCTGTTGAGTTTCCTGCTCCAAAATTGTATGGTGCATGCCCACTTACTGTAATATAAAATGTTACAAATTTGTCTTCAGATGTATAAAAGTCTGTTGTTACATTCATCATATCTACATCACGAGGAAGCCATTTACTATCTATTAATTTTTCTAATCCATTTCCGATTCCCATATATGAATCAAATCCTAATGTTTTCATAGTGTCTTGTCTTGAATAATAAGTATATGTCCAATCATGATATGCTTGTGCTGTATATCCATACTTGCTAAAACTGTTTCCTAATGCATATGATATTTCTGGCTTATTTTTCTTCCATAAGCTTAAAATATTTTGGGTTGGAATTAATCCTGTTGATGCTTGAAATTCTCCTCCTGTTGTGCTTAAAAATACTGGTGAGTAAAAATTATTAAAAACAAATCCAGAGTGTGTAAGCTTATATAATGTTGGAGTTCGTGTTTCATCAACAGCGATACTATTAAATCCTTCTGCTAAAATAAATATTAGGTTCTTATCTTTAAAATAACCTGTATACTCATTTTTATTTGTAGGTTGAACAGATGCTATATATTGATATGCATTTTTTAATCCTTTATCTGTAGTTTGATTAATTAATGTATCAAGTCCCAAATCTAATTCATTGTATGTTGGTTCTTCTATTTCCGGTTCTTCTGGTTCTTCAGAATTTGGCTCTTCTGGTTGATTTGAATCATCTGTTTCATTTGTTCCATCAGAATTTGACTCTTTTTCTGTTTCAGTATCAACTTCCCAAATTGCTTTTTCTTCAAATCCGCCAATACTTCTTACTAAATCAATTACAGTTGAATTTATTAATCCGAATTTTCCTATATTTTTTTCTTGTGCATTTATATTAAAAAATAAATTATATAATGAATAGACTCCATTTCTGTTTAAATTAATTACTCCAAAGAGAATTAGTAATACTACAATAATACTTATTAGCCATATTCCAATTTGTTTTCCATTGTATCTATTAAATTTTATTTTTTTATTTATGCAAATTATTAATACTAGCGGAATTGCTAGTAAAACTAAAACTGGTAAGTTTTGTATTATGGCGTCTTTTATAATGTTTGTAAAATCAAGTGCATTTTCTGCTAATCCTAGTGTCATAAAAGAAAAAGGAATACTGAATAAATTATAAAAAACTGTTTGTACCATAAAATATAGTGTTAATATTATGGTACTAATGATTAGAATAGCTTTTGAAACCTTTTCTTTAAATATGTTGCATAATAAATTTAATACTATGATAATTTGTACAGAAAAAAGTAATGTTAAAGCTATATCGGCAATTTCTGCTGATTTTAAAACTGCAAATTTGAATATCATTTCTAAATATATAATTAAAAAAGCTACTACATAAATAACCTTCATTGTTAATCTCTCCCCTATATATTTATATCATAAAAGGTTATAAAAGTATAGCTTTTATATTATTTTGTCGAAAATTAATTTTTTTTGGCGAATTCGGGTGTAAACTTTTGGTGAGCTTTAAGGACATCCCTATAGTTTATTTTTTTAGTTCATTTTTTATAATTGCTTTTGTGATTGCTTGCCTAATTGCCCATGTTATTCTATTGTCTGTGTGTCTGATGTTTTCTTCTCCTTCTATTCTTTTTAAAATGGAATTGATGTCTTTAGTTAAATCTATGTATAATATTTTTGAAAAAGTGTATTTTTTTGCCATACTTGCTAATGTTTCAATAATTATTTTTTCATGTTCTAAGTTGATGTCATTATTATTGGTTTGCTTTGCTATTATCATTTTTTCTTCATTTACTAATATATTATATTTCTCGGCTTCAAAGTGTTTTTCATATACCTTTTTTGTTGAAGCTTTTAAATTTGTTATCAATATATATTTGTTTTCCACCTTTTCCTCCTAGTGAACTTTAGAAATATTCATTAAAGTTCATCATATTTTTTATTTTCGATATTTTATCACAAAATTCCAATATTTTCAATTATTTATTAACTCAAATATACTTTTGGGTAATTTTGAGATTACAGTTCGGACATAATTTTGTAGAAAAGTCCGAAATGTTGATATATAAATATTTTTTCATCAAAGACCTATAGGAAGACCCCAGCTATGTTTTTGATAAAAATATTTATATATCAACATTTCGGACGATTTAAGTTTATGTCATACTGAATTGTAACATTTGGAGATTATCAAAATGGTTGTTTTGTTTGCCTTTTACCTATTTTTGTGATAAAATAAAGTTGAATGCAGAATTGCGTTCATTTCCGATACAAAGTGGATTTGTTTCACTTTGTGAAGTCAACTAACAATTATGAACGGAGGAAACTGCAATGAAAAGACTTGTGACAATGGTGACCACATTATTGGTTTGCTGCTGCTTGATGGGCAATGTTGCCTTTGCAGCAGATGTGCCGGCAACCTTTGAGGTACGTGATAGCTGCAAGTATAGCTATCACTACGATGACCCCTTTGTGGAAGATCCGGAAGACCCTCAGGCCTTTCGGGAGAGAATGAGAGCAATAAAAATGATGGAACTCTATGGGGTTCCGACCCCGACCGAAGACATTTTATTTATCTTTAAAGATGACGGTAAAGAGTTTCAACCAGGATTTGTCTTTTGGAGAGATGGCATTATATATAATGTCACTCCAGATGGATTAAGTCTTAGTTTTACTCTATTCCCTTACTGATTGTTAGTGTGAAGGGAGCCGAGTTATCGGCTCCCTTTTCATATTTTTATTTATTTTTTGAATTTTTCAATATATTGGTTTTCTTTTTTATATAGAAGATTATTGCAAAAAGAAATAGTACTAATAAACTTATTATAATAGCATTTATAATAGTATTTGCATCTGTTTTAGATAATGTCTCTGTTGTTTCAGCAATATCTATTTCATTTGCATTTGATAAATGTCCTTGATCTTGTATTATTGTATCATCTAGTATTTGCTCTTCTTCTGGATTTGGTATTTCTTCTGAAATGTCTTCCGTATTTTGTTCTTCGTCTACTACTTCTTCTGAATTTACTATTTCATCTGACATTTCGTCTGAATTTATTATCCCTCCTGAAGTTTCATCTGATTTCTGCTCTTCATCTGGAACTTCTGGTAATGTCTCTTCTGGCTCTTGTTCTGGTTTATTTTCTTCGTCTGGCTCTTCTGGTAATGTTTCTTCTGGTTTTTGTTCTGGTTTTTCTTCTTCATCAGGAGTTGGTATTTCGCCTGGTATTTCTTCTTCCTTAGTTATATCTTCAAACAAATTAATCATAGCTGCTGTAATAAAATCTCTGCCATCTCCATGATTTTCTGTTGCAACTAATTTTACATATTGTGCTTTAACAGATTCATCGAACACAACCATTTTTGGATCATGGCTATCTGCCCAATTTGTTATAGAAGCAATTTCGGTCCAATCTTTTCCATCCATACTTACAAGAATTTTTCCATTTTTAATTCTACCATTGTTTCCAAATTGTCTTGGAACATATTGTAATGCTGAAAGATATTTAGGTTCATCTAATTCTATTACAATATATCTTTCTGAATCATCTCCGCTCCAGTTACTATGCCACATTGTATTAATATTACCGTCAATTGCATTTTGTGCACCCTCATTATGTCCTGGTTCTTCACTAGAAACTTGGAAAATAGACAATTTATCAATTGAAATATATTTTTGTGTATCTAATTGATTATCTTCTGTAAAAGTATATGTTAACTCATCACTTGGTAAGTATGTACCTGTTGCTCTTACTCTAACAAAAATTTTCTTATCACCTGTTAAGTCTGGAATCTGATTTTCAAATGATGTCCAATTATCATTTTGGCTTAGTCTCCATTCCATAATATCAGTAACACCAATTACTTTATTTTCAAGGTCATTATTATAAAGATTAGTTGGAGTTTCTCCTTTACTGATATCTATTCTATAAATATTTTCGTCTTCATAGTTGGCTCCTACTATATGAATTAAAATATCATTTTCAGCTGTAATACTTTCTATTTCTTCTTTGGTTAATTGTAGTTTGTGTTCATGTGTTTGAATCCATGTTGCTTTATTATCTAAACTATATTCCCAAGCAACATCTACTCCATCAAATCTACTACCTAATACAATTTTTCCAGCATTTTCTCCGTCAAAAGAGAATGTAGCAAGTTCTGTATCTGCATTTCCTAATAAATAATTTGCAACTTCGCATACTGCATTTTGTTGTATAGTTTCATTACTTGTAGCATTTGTTCCTTCTGTTAATGTTTTTGTTAATAATATATTTAATGCTACAGTATATTCTGTATTTTTTATTGATGGCTCTATTAGTTTCAATAAGTCATGCATTGGAAGTGGATAATATTTTAGAGCTGTTGCTATTTCTTGTGCAAGCATATATTTTTCTTCATCTGTTTTTGTATCATCTGAATTATATAAATTTACTAATCCATACCAAGCATCAAAGTTAAGTGGTTGAACTTCAATAGCTTTTCTATATATATTATATAACTTTTCTTTGTCATCTTTGTATATATTTGCAAGTAATAGTATTTCCTCTGATTTTTCATAATTTTCAAAATCATTTAAAGCTCCTTGTGCAAGCAAAATATATGGTACAGGATATTGGCTAGCATAACTACCGCTTCCCCAACCATTTGGCATTCTAAGTTTTAATTTTTCTGTTTGTGAAGATTGTTGCCAACCAGAAATATCATTGTATAAATTCCATATTCCATTTCCATTACTGTCTAAAGAATAATATATGTAAGCAGCATGACCTGGTTGTCCTACTACACTTGAAGGAACTCCATATGCTCCCCATATATTTGATCCTGTTTTTGAAAGTGCTCCACACACTCCCCCTTCTTCAAATACAATCCATAATTTAGGATAACCAGTTTTGTATGTTATGTTGAATTTTGATAAATTATATTTTTGGTTCCATTTCTCGAAATTTTCAGGATCATAATATTCACTTTTTGAATAATCATAACCAAAAGTATAATTAATATAACTATATGGATTTCTACTGTTATTTTTTGTTGTGTACATATTTAACCATTCGATTTCTTCATCATCTATAATATTATTCATAACGAAACGCATTTCTTCAATTGTTAAAGATTCAAATATTTCACTATCTAATTTTCCTTCTTGTTGTAGTTTCTTATATATTTCATAACGAACAATTGCATTAGAATTATTTGGGTCATTTGGATTATTTGTCATTCCTCCTGCCCATAAGCCAACATCAGTTGAATGTGTTAATGATAAAGTGATTATCATTTTACGATATAAATCTTTTAAATGTGTTCTATTTGCTGTTATTTCTTCACTATTCAAATCATCTTTGTATTTACTATATAATTGAGTAAGAATTCTCAATGATTCAATATATGTACCATCTGGTTCTCCTCCAATTATATAAAGACGTAAATTATCCACATCATTAATTAACCATGAAATAGCATTATAATTTTCAGCACTATATTTTACAAATTGTTGTAAAATATCATATCCAACATTTTTTACGAATTCTCTTTGTAGTAATATTAGTTCATATTCTCCTGTTATTTCTTGGTCTATTGTTTGCATTTTTATCTTTTCATCATATTCTTCTACTGTTTTTATAAAGTCAATTGTTGTTACATCTTCAACATAGCTTTCTTTGATTAATTTTGCATTTGCGAAAACAGCTTCATCATACCAGCTTGACCAAAAATCTCCAGGGTATTCTTGATTTTCATCAGCAACTAATTTTAAATAGTTTGCATTTTTGATATTTATCTTAATAAATGGAGCTTCACCCCAGCCATAAAGTATATCTGACTGATATTCTTCATTCCAGTATTGTCCGTCTTTTGATGTATAAATATAAAATTTTGCTCCAGTATTAAAGTAGTCACTTTGTTCACTTGCATCAATGCCTATATAAGAAGTGAAGTAATCAAAATCATATTCTCTTAAATCATATACGATTTCTGATGTAGCCCATGCACATATTCCTTTTAAAAATGGCATCGACTTCCCATTAATGTTTAGTTTTATAAAGTTTCTATCTTGATTTTTGTCTAAAAGAATTGAATAACCACTTTGAGCAAATGATTTATCATTAATGTAAGATATATCTGATAAATAAACATGATTAGGATCTTCTGCTGTCAGTGATGTTGTTGCATAACTACTATTTGTTACTGCTAAAATCATCACTATAGCAATTCCTAATATAAATAATGTTTTGTTTCTTTCTTTTAGCATATTTTATAGCCAACCTCCTTTTGGATTTTTTTAAACATCATTTATATATTATCATGTTTACATAATTATTTCAATATATTATAGACTTTTTCTGTTTCCAATTTATGTAACTGCCGTTTTTTTAGATTATATTTTTGTCGTATTTACAATTTGCTTCTTCAATATGTATATCTCTTTTTCTAATATACATATCTGTACACTATAAATCTCAATCCCATATTTTCTCATCATAGTTATCTACAAAGAAATTTTTTATTGTTTTTTCATATTTATCAAAACCTTGTTTAACCTAGAATGGAATATTATTTTCCGTTGTTCCAACTATCATTTTACTATATTTCTATTGTGTTATCTCCTTTATTTTGAGAAATATCTGTAGTAATAATTCCATTACGATTAATAGATGTTTTTCTTCCATTAGGTAACGTTATTGATGCAGAAGCTATATTTATACTAGAAAAGATGTCTATCATAGAAAGAATTTCAGTTTCATTAATATTATATCTCTTAGTTAAAGTATTAATGTCTTGTAATGATAATGATATATCAACTCTGGGTTCTCTTTGACTATAAATTCTAGCTGGAATTTGACTTAAAATTTCATTTTTTAGCATAAATTTCTCAAAACTTTTAAATGTCTTAAAAGTATAATCATAATTTGCACCAGTTTTTATTAAGCTATCAACTCTTGCTAATATTTCAGGGGTTACTCCTTCAGTCAATCTTTTTGTACTATCTAAAATTTGTAATAATTCTTCGTCTTGCTCGCTTAAAGTTATTTGTGGTAAATCTGTTGCTTGACTAGAGTATAATCCAGATGATTCTTGTTGCAATGATTCTTCTAATCTTGTTTTCGAATAACAATCTTCAACTCTTATTGTATAACCAGAGGCATTATAATGTCCTCCTCCTCCATGTGAAGTGGCTAGCTGTAAGACATTAAAATTGCCATATACTGGTGTACTTCTAAGTTCTACATTATATTCTCCAGGTGTATTTTCACTCAACATACACATAAAGCTACAATTTTTAATATCACTCATTTTAAAAATTTTCTTTTGAGGACTACGAACACCAAAGTTTCTACTTAATTCATCCACTTCTGAATTATCCATTGATAAAATCATCCCAAAAGTATCACCTATAGGAAATGTTTTTGTTTTTAATAAGGTTTGTGCAATACCAACCTCTTCTCTTAAATTACTCTTTCTAGTACAAAATCCTAATACTCGCTTATAATCTGCTCCTAATTCTATTAATTTGGATAAGTTTTGTAATGTATCAGATTTTAAAAACTTTAATTTAGCCGTATCTGTTAATAACCCTAATGTTAACATATTGGCTATTTGTGAATTGATTTTTTCTTGTTCCAATTCATTTACTAATATTTCACAAACTGAACTTGCATTTGAATCTCGAAGTACATTTTTACTAGTGAGCCCTAATTCATCTTCAATGCAGACAGCTCCATTAACCTTTCCATGATGATCTATAACATAAGTGTTTTCAGGAGATGAATTTTTAAATAATGTATTTTCTGCATAATCAACTGTACTTGTATCCAAAATAATCGAAATTCCATCATTTTCTACAGAAGTAGTAGGAGGAATACTTCCCACAATTTGATTAAAAGCTTGTACTCCTTTTGTTACTACATATTGTGCATCTATTCCCTGACTTTTTAAATATTCTACAACGGCTCGTGAAGAACTAATCGCATCTCCATCTGGAAATTTGTGAGCATATACATATACTTTTTTATTTTCTTTTTTTGCTTTTTTTATTATTTCTTCTATCATAATTTACTCCCATCTTTGGCTATTTTTTATTTTTTAATTTATTTATTAATCTTTGGAAGAAATTAGTGTTGTTAGATTTCTCTAATGATAGTTGTTTTATTTCTTCTTTTAATTTTTCATTTTGAAATTTTAATTGCTTATTTTCTTCCTTTAATATTAAATAATTATTGCATATATTGGTATTAATTACATCATTATATTCATCTTTTCTGTTTTGAAAAAGTATATCATCTTGCTTTTTTAATTGTTCTATTTCTTTATCTTCTTGTAATCTTTCATTTTTATATAATTCATTAAATTCATTTTCTTCGGCTTCTATACCTTCTATTATATCTAACATCAGATTATATACTTTTAATGCTATTGAATAATCAAAAAACAATTCTGAATTAGTATTATCAGTATTATTTATATAATCTTTATTTAATAATATTAACTTTCCACCTAATATATTTAGAAAAAATATTTCATATTGTTTTATAGGAGCAAGAATGTTATTATCAGTATTAATATTTTTTTGTAATTTTTTTAAATATACTTGATAAAAAGTTTCCTCATCATTTATATTTTTTAACTTTAATTCATTAAATTCAATTTTTCTCATTTGCTTCCTCCTATATATCTATGCAATGTAAATCTTTATCTTTTATTTCTTAATCTGTCGTAACTATAAAATAATTTCTTATTTCCTTTCTAAGTCTATATATGATTTTTTCTGTGCTTTCTATTTTAGTTTTTTTATATCTTCTCCTATGATTTTTAAATAATCCTTTTCTGCTTGAGTTAAATGGGATTTCATATATTTATCATATTCTTCATGTGCTTTTTTCAATGCCTTTTCATGAGATACTTTCCCTGCACCTTCCAATATTTCTTTATGTGTCATAGTTAAAAATCCATCTAATTCTTTTATCCAATCTTTCATTGTCATCGGATGCATATTTAGTGCATTAATTTCTGCAACATCTAAATACGCTGACACCATTCTATTTAACATATCTAATTCTTTTTTTGATAAATAATTTTTTGCTACCTCTGTTTCTGATTTTGTCGGAATACTTCCTTTAAAATTAGTTAATCCTATATTTTCTTTTTCACTATCAACTCTATTAAAAATCACCTCTGCTGCAGTATTTCCATGTACTGCATAATGCATTTTGTTCTGTACTGTTTTAAAAAATTCTTTTGTTTTTTCATCTTTCGCATCATAGTCGATACTTGTTGCATAAATATCTAAAATCTTTCTCCAAAAAACTTTTTCTGATGAACGAATATCTCTAATTTTTTCTAATACTTCTTCAAAATATACTCCTCCACCATTATTTTTGAATCTATCTATATTCAAATTATATCCTTTTATTAAATATTCTTTTATTAATTTATTTGCCCAAATTCTAAATTGAGTTCCTCTAATCGACTTTACACGATATCCAACTGATATAATTACATCTAAATTGTAAAATTTTGTTTTATATTTTTTGCCATCTGAAGCAGTTGTCAAGTTTTCCTTGACAACTGAATTTTCATCCAGTTCTTTTTCTTCAAAAATATTTTTTATATGTAAACTTATATTTTGTTTTGTTGTATTAAAAAGTTCTGCCATAGCATTTTGAGTAAGCCAAACATTTTCATCTTCAAGTCTTACTTCTATTTTAACTTGCCCATCATCAGAAGTATAGATTAATATTTTATTATTATCTTGATTCATAATTTCATTATCCATTAAACTCCTCCTTTCTATTTAAAAATTCTACTACATATTTATTATAATCTTCTTTTTTAATATTATATATAAAGTTTTTCCGTTTTTGCGGTTATAATATATAATCTCTTTATTTTTTCTACTCTTTATTATTATTTTCTTCTAGTTTCTATCATATTTACTATCTCATTAAAATTTAAATCTAGACTATTATTCAAATAAAATTTCCTCCTTTTTAATTTATTAAATATAATATTTCTTGTTTCGCAGATTAAAATTATATTTTTTATTCAATCTTTTACAACTTGTAATTTGTAATTCTAATCTTTCATAAGTTTTTTATTTTCAAATACTAATAAAACACTAAATATTATCTCTATCC
>CALYBE010000047.1 GCA_944393735.1 uncultured Clostridia bacterium | reverse complement strand
AAATAAAAGAGTAGAAATAATGATAGAAAAAGGTTTAATTGCTGAGGTAGAAAATTTATTAAAAAAATACAACAAATTTCCTACAGCAATGCAAGGCCTTGGATATAAAGAAGTAGTAGAATATCTACAAGGTAAAACAACAAAAGAAGAAATGATTGAGAAAATAAAACAAGAATCTAGAAGATATGCAAAAAGACAAATTACTTGGTTTAAAAAAAATAAACAAACAATTTGGATTGACGGTTTAGACCCACAAGAAAAAAATTTAGAAATCATAATTAACATTCTTTAATTTACCTGAAGCTTTAAAAAGGAGATGAGATAAAATTTGAATATAGCAAAAAAAATTATAGCTATTATAGTAACTATATTAATACTAGTTTATATAGTATATGCTATATGTTTATTGTTATTCAATCCAACAGATATATATATATTAACACAAGGCACATTGTCAGAAGAAGATGATACAACAGGATATATCATAAGAAAAGAACAAGTAATAGAAGATGAAAACCATGAAAATGGAATATATGCAATAATACCAGAAGGACAAAGAGTTGCAGTAAATGAGTACATATTTAGGTATTATAGTGATGATGAAAAAGGAATAAATGAACAAATAAAACAGCTAAATTATCAAATACAAGATAAATTAGAAGGGGAAAAAACAATACCATCATCTGCAGATATAAAAGTAATTGAAAATCAAATAGAAGAGAAAATAGAAAACATAAACATGTTAAATAATTATCAAGAAATATTAGAATACAAAAATAATATTGATAATTTAATTTCAAAAAAAATAAATTACATAGGAGAAGTAACAGAAAATAATGAAATAAAGCAACTAATAGAGCAAAGAAAACAATTAGTGAAACAATTAACAAATGGCTCAGAATATAAAAGTGCACCAATTAGTGGAGTAGTTTCATATAGAGTGGATGGTCTAGAACAAACACTCACTGAAGAAAATCTTTCACAAATAAATTCAGAATTATTAGACAGTTTAGAACTAAAAGCAGGACAAATAATACCAACAAGTAATGAATATGGAAAAGTAATAGACAATTTTAAATGTTATATTGCAGTTCCAATAAATACAGAGCTTGCATTACAAGCTAAGGTAGGAGATACAGTAATACTTAAAACACCAAGCAATGATGAATTTGATGCAAAAATTATACAAATAAATGAAGAGAGTGGAACAAGAATAATAATATTTCAGATAGATAAAATGACAGAAGAATTAATAAACCATAGAAAAATATCAATAGAAATTGTTTGGTGGAATGAGTCTGGATACAAAGTACCAAATCAAGCATTAATTGAAGAAAATGGATTATATTATATAATGAGAAATAAATCTGGAATACAAAGTAAATTGTTAGTAAAGATTGAAAAACAAAATGAAAATTTTTCTATAATTTCTTCATATACAACAAAAGAATTACAAGAATTAGGATTTAATGAAAGTGAAATTAGAAATTATAAGAAAATAAGTAATTATGATGAAATAATTTTAAACCCTAATGAATAAAATTAAACTAGAGGGTTTTAAAAAATCAAATCAAAAACTTTAAAACATAGAGTATGAAAGCAATAATGAAAATAAATGCCAAAAAGCAAAATGTTACAGTAATATTACAAGAATGTTAAATTTTTGTAACAAAATTAAAAAAGGTATTGACAAAATAGAAAAAAAGTTAGATACTATAGGCAAGGTTTATGAAATACAAAAGTATTACAAAAGTGTAAAATATTAGGAGGTTTAAAGATGGCAGGAGCTATAATGGACAAAGTATGGGGGTTAATTGGAATGAATCAATCAGAACCAGAGGAAACAGAAGAAGAAGAAGGATATGAAACAGAAGATAAAGGTTATGATTATGTAGATGAAGAAGAAGATAAAAAATTCTTTGGCAGAAGAGGAAAAGTAGTTCCTATGACGCAACAAAATCAATCTATAAAAATGGTAATATCTCAACCAACTACATTTGAACAATCAGAAGAAATATGTAGTTTATTAAAGGAGAAAAAATCAGTAATAGTTAATTTAGAATATGTTAACAAAGATGTCGCTAGAAGAATAGTAGACTTTATTAGTGGTGGAGTTTATGCATTAGATGGACATATTCAAAAAATATCTAATTCAATTTTCTTAATCGCACCAACAAACTATGAGATAACAAATGAAATGGCAAGAGAAGAAATAAAGAGCAAATTATCTGTTTCTTGGTTAAAAAATAATAATATAAACTAACCTTTCGAATGAATGGAGGATACTAATATGATTACACCATTAGACATAGAAAATAAAAGATTTAGCAAACAAATGATGAACGGTTATAATGTAGAAGATGTTGATGATTTCTTAGATGAATTAGTAGAAGACTATGGCAAAAACTATAAAGAATTGGCAGAGTCTAATGATAAGATAGAGAAATTAACAAATGAGCTAGAACACTATAAAAATATAGAAGCAACATTGCAAAATACTTTAGTGATGGCTCAATCAACAGCAGATGAAGTAAAAAATGTTGCAAAACAACAAGCAGATCAAATTTTAAGTGAAGCAAAATCACAAGCTGATGAAATTATCAAAAATTCTAAGGTGACTGCTCAAAAAAAATTAGATGATTTAGAGCAAGCAATAAAAGATAAAGAAAAGAAAATGGAAGAAGTAAAAAAGAGTTTTGATATTTATAAAGCTAAAATGGAATCTTTATTAATATCTCAATCAGAAATTATAAAAGAAATAAACAAAGATGAAGAATAAAAATATCTCATTCTCATATTAAAGAACTCAAATTGTTAAACTAATAAGTTTAATGATGTGAGTTTTTTTATATTCTTAGGAAAGTCATCCCATGAAATGGGTGAGTTTCCTTAGAAGATAGTTATGGAAGACTAAGATTTTCTTATGCAACTTTGTTGCTTAGAAAATCTTAGTCTTGTTTTTTTATTCTACAAGATTGTAATAAATAATAAAAGCCATCCTATCTGAATGCTTGGATGACTTTTACAAAATTTTTTTATTTCAAATTTAATGCTTACTTGAAACCATTGGTGCTGATTCAAATACAATATTAAATCCGTTAAATTTATCTGTTTCGTCATTATCTAGACAATCTAAATAATTATCTAATTCATCAAGATTTCTACATGCTCTAATAATTGCAGGGTGCAAATTAGAGTCAAACAATAATTCCATTCCTAAATCAAATGATTCTTTAAATGTTCCATTTTCTACTTTTCTCATTAGATTAAAACCTTCTTTAAAACGTGAAATAGGGAAGTTTTTAAATCTCTTATAAGGAATTGTGAATTGGTCATCTATAATTTGTTGATAATTAGAATATTCAGTAGGTGAAGATTCTTTAATTTCTTTTAAATCATTTATCATATAAGGTAAAAATACTTTATTTTTCTTCTCTGAAATAATTAGTGTGTTTTCATGAAGATTATTATCTTGTTCATCATTATCATTAATTATAGGAGCAGCAGCAACGACATCAGCAGCATCGACTTCATCGAAATCATTTAATATAGGAGCAGCGGCAACAACGTCAGCAGCATCAACTTCATCAAAATCATTTGTTATAGGAGCAGCGGCAACAACGTCAGTATCACCAACTTTATCAAAATTTATTGTCTCATTAAGAATTGATTTATTAAGCTCTGCTACACTATTAGTTTCTTCAATGTTGTCAAAATTTTTTGATTTAGCTGAAACAGCAACAGCTACTTCAGTTTCATCATTTGCATCATCATTATCAATTATAGTGAAATCATTTTTATTTGTTTTATTGCTTTTAATACTATTATTGTCATTCATTTCTAATTCATCAAAATTATCAGAATCATTTTCATTATTTTGATCTGTTTTTGCATTATCTGTTGATGCTTTAGATGATGAGATAATATCAAAGTTGCTTGAAAGTTTTAATTCTGAATTATTCATGAGATTGGTTATAAAAGAGTTGATTTGTATTATGTTTTGAAGAATACTATTTTGTACTACTTGGTAATTAGAATAGAATGATTCTAAAGTTTCTTCTTTTTGCTTTAGAGTGCCTTTTTCTAGCTTTTTTATTATTTTATTTAAAGTTTGTAATTGATTATTTAAGGATTCAATTATATCATTAATTACATTTAATGATTTTTTTAATTCTTCTATTAATTTTAAAAATGTATCTATATTTTTTGTTGAAGTATTGTTATCAAGAAGTTCAGAGATTTTATTTAAATAGCAAAGACACATTTCTTTTAGTTCTTCTTGCTGTTGAATATTAAGTTTTAAATTTTTCTTTTTATCAATAAGAAATAATTTTAATTGATTATTATTTCTCATTAGTTCTTTACTAAAAATATTCATTTGTATACACCTCGTAAGTATTATATATGAAATATTTTAAAAAGTCTATTATTTTTTTAAAATTAGTTAAATTTATTAATAAAAAAGTTATATATTAATATTTTTTGGACAAAACATAGCTAAGGCGTAACAATCCGGGTCTTGTCCTGCAAAATATTGATATATAACTATTTTGCTATAATAAATGATGAAAAAGTAGTTATATATTAATATTTTTTGGACAAAACATAGCTGGGGCGTAACAATCCGGGTCTTGTCCTGCAAAATATTAATATATAACTATGTAAATATTTAAATAAAAAATAGAAAAAATGTTCGAAAAAAGTATTGACAAAACAAAAACATATCTATATAATAATACCAAACAAATATTTAGAAAAGCTTTGAAAAATTAAAGTTCATAATTTAGCTTCGAGCCTAATATTGAAAAGGAATGTAATTTTTTCATATAATTTCGAGCCAAAATAAAAAATGTAATTCATTAACCTAACTTTATACCAAAATTTTAAGAAAAGAGGTATTATTATGATAACAAATCTACACATAAAAAATATAGGAATAATAGAAGACCTAGAAATAAATTTAAACAAAGGAATGAATGTATTAACAGGAGAAACAGGAGCTGGAAAAACTCTTATAATAGACTCACTGGGAATAATATGTGGAGGTAGATTCTCAAAAGAAATGATAAGAAGAGGAGAAGACCATTCATATGTAGAAATTTGCATATATGCTCCAGAAGACATAAATTCAGTGGATGGAAACATAATAGTAGCCAGAGAAATATATAGTAATGGAAGAAATACTTGTAAAATAAATGGAAGATTAGTAACTGTAGCAGAATTAAAAAATTTCATGAAAAACTATATAGAGATACATGGGCAAAATGCAAACCAACAATTATTAGAAAGCAGTACACATATAAAATATTTAGATAATTTCATAGGAGAAGAAATAATAAATTTAAAACAAGAATATGGAACGAAATATGTAAGATATAATGAAATTAAAAGAGAACTAAGAAATAATTATGGTGATGAAAAAGAGAAGCAAAGAAAACTTGATTTACTAAGATATCAATTAAACGAAATACAAGAGGCTAAATTAGTAAATGGAGAAGAAGAAAAATTAGAAGAAAAACACAAAATAATTGCAAATTCTGAAAAAATAGCTAAAAATTTATCAGAAGCTAGTATGGCAGTTGGAGAAAACACTATAGATTCAATAGGAACAGCAGTAAGGGCATTAGAAAAAATAGAAGAAATAGACAAAAAATATAGTCAAAAAGTTGAAGAATTAAGAAATGTATATTATGAACTAGAAGAAATATCAAGAGATATAAATGAATATAATGATGAAATGGAATTTGATGAGCAAGAAAGAGAAAAAGTAGAAACAAGGTTAGACACTATTTATGATTTGAAAAGAAAATATGGAAACAACATTGAAGAAATTCTAAATTATGCAAAAGAAATAGATGAAGAAATAAGGAAAATAGAAAATGTTGATGAATATAATAACAAATTGAAGAAAGAGCAATTAGTATTAGAAAAAGAAATGAATGAAAAAGCAAGTAAAATTAGTGAAATAAGAAAAAGATATGCTGAAAAACTAAACGAAAAAATAAATAAAGAATTAGTAGATTTAGAAATGAAAAATGCTAGAATAAACGTAAAAGTAAATTATAATACTAATGAATTTTTTGAAAATGGAAAAGATGAAGTAGAAATATTCATAAAAGCAAATATAGGAGAAAATGAAAATGAGCTAACAAAAATTGCATCAGGTGGAGAAATGTCAAGAATAATGTTAGCAATAAAAAAAGTGTTAGCAGAAGTAGATAATATTCCTGTTTTAATATTTGATGAAATAGATACTGGAATAAGCGGAAAGGCTGCAAAATCAGTTGCAGAAAAAATGAGTAGTATTTCTAAAAATCATCAAGTATTATGCATATCACATTTAGCAGCAATTGCGGCTAAAGCAGACTATAATTATTTTATAAGTAAAAAGGTAGAAAATGAGAGAACAACTACTAATGTAAAATTACTAGAAGAACAAGAGGTATTACAAGAAATTGCAAGAATATCTGCAGGAGAAGTAAATGAGGTTACTTTAAAATATGCAACAGAATTAAGAAATAAGAAAGCTTCATAAAAAGTTACCATATGACGGGTAACTTTTTGTTTCCAAAAGCTTGAACATTAAGAATTCTAACATTTTCGTCAGAGTTATCTTTTTCAAAAGAGATTTTTATATAATCATGCGGAAGAGCTTCTTCAATTAATTCTCCCCATTCAATAATACAAATACCATTAGAGAAATATTCTTCACCACCAATTGCATAAAACTCATCTACATCTTCTAAACGATAAACATCAAAATGGTAGATAGTAATATTTGTTTTTTTATATTCATTAACAATTGTAAAAGTTGGACTTGTGATTTCTTCATCAAGATTAAAATATTTTAAAAAGCCTTCAGTAAATTTTGTTTTACCTGAGCCAAGTTCACCTGTTAAAACTATAACATCACCAATTTTTGATTTACTTGCTAAATTATAAGCAAAATGCATAGTTTCACTTTCATTATGTGAAACAAATTTATAATTGTTCATTTTTTTATTCCTTTCTGTATTTATGGTAATATAATATTAGTGTTTAAAATAGTTATATATTAATATTTTTTGACAAAAACATATCTGGGGCGTAACAATCCGGGTCTTGTCTGCAAAATATAGCTAATGCATAACAATCCGGGTGTTTTCTTGCAAAATATTAATATTTAGTCATATATATTTTAAACGAAAAATGGTTATTTGTAAAGATAATGTTAATAAAAGAGTTTATAAAATGGTTTTATTACATTTTTATTACATTTAATTAATTTTATTTACATGAAAAATTAAATTTAGTATAATATAAAGTGAAATAATATAAAAAAATAACTTGATTTAATGATCATTGATGAAAAAAACTAGAAGAAAATCAAAAGGTAAAAAGGGGAAAATGAATGATAGAAGAAATTAGACGTCTTAAAGGAGAAGAAGATTCAAATAAAACATTAGATGACTATAATTTAACTGTGCAAGAAGCAATCAAACTATTAAAAAGCAATAATATCCCGGTAATATTAACCGAAGCAGATAAGCACATAATAGATAGACCAAGAGAATATGAAGAAAAAGGACTAGATTCTTTAATACTTGTCCATAAAACGAGATACATACCAAATGGTTCTGTAATAAAAAGTCCTAAAGATGCAGAAGCAAAGGAACAAGCAGAAACTACAATTGAAGGAAAGAAATATGATTATGCTTATAAAAGAGCAAGAAATACAGTGCATTTTGCAGTAAATGGAGAGGTTTTATCACATGGACTAGGTGGATGGGATGACTGTAAATATGCAATACTTATTCCTTTCACAGATATACCAAAAGAGCAAATAATGAATGCAGCACCAATGGATACATATACCTATGGAAGTGTGAAATTAACACCCGATACTTGGATATTATGTCCAAAAGGAGAAATAGAAGAGATAAGTAAGAAGAATCCAGGAGTACAGGTATTAGAATATGATGGAGAAAGTGTTCATGGGTTTGCAGATTCATTTATATCAACACTGGGGTATAGAACAGAAGGAATAGGCGAAATGAAGTGGAAAGATGATATATCGAACACACAATGTACTGGTTTGCTACTCAGAGAAGGATTTAAGGTAGGTTTACATCGTGGCACAAGAGAAAGTAATACGGAGGCAGATAGAGAAAGCATAAATGTTGCAATAGAGATACTTAAAAAGGTAAAAGAAAACACCTTTTTAGATAGTCAGGAAAAGATTTCTAATCTTTATAAAGAACTTAAGGATACAAATATTGGAGGAAATAGACAGCTATATTTAAAGTACTACACTGAGCAAGTAGTTAGAAAATATGATAAATTATCAGCTTACTTCTATTCTAGACTAGAGCAAGAAGGAATACACATCCCAGAAGAATATATAGAGTTATTGGATAAAATGAATGATATTTATAATGGAAAAGAAAATATATCTAATTCTGCGATAGGAAAAACAGAAATTTTTGATTCTATAATTCTAGATGATAAAATGGCAAATTTAGATAAAGAAACGATTGAACTAGTCAAAAGTTTTATAAACACATATGGCTGGAAAAGGCAAGATATAATGAATGAAATTTTACAAAGAGGTGCTTTGAATGGTATTGCAAGAGAACAAATTGAGCATGCTCCAAAATTTCTTAAGAAAAATCAAAAATCAAATGAACAAACAAAAGAGGGAATAAAAGCATCATTAGAAAAACAGCAAATCATGGAAATGCTTAATAAATTAGAAGAATGGTATTCTCCTAAACCTCCATCAGATATAGGAAAAATGCCGACAATGCCACCACCTGATTTAGGAGAAATGCCGACAATGCCACCACCTGATTTAGGAGAAATGCCAAAAGTGCCACCACCATTCTCACCTGATACAGAAAAAATACCAGAAACTGAAATACCTCAAACTGAAATAGATCCAAATAATACTGAAAACTTTACTGATTATAATATACCAGCACCAATTAGGATACAATTAATGAAAAAATACTTAGAAAAAGGAGAAATAGGCGAAAATTTTGAAAGTGATGCAAGAGCTGTTTTGCGTGGAATTGGACATATATGTGATACTGAAGAGTTATTGACAGAAAGAATAAATATAGATAGCAATCAAATAAGTCATGTAACAGACGGAAGTCTAGATATAATAACTCTAGATGAAGAAATAAAAGGTCTGAATGCTATTGTAAATGCTATAACCAAACTAGAAAAAACGGGGATATTTTCATTAGATGTAATAAAGGCTTTAACTCAAAATGAAAAAATATCAGATATTAATTTTACAGTTCGATCAGTTAACCAATATTTTAGAGATAGTATAGAAAAGAAAATAAATTCGGAAAGGTAATTAATAAAGTGGAACAAACAAATATTGCTAGAGCATATAGTGAAGTAGATGCCATATTAGAAAAAATGGATAAAGCAAATGTTGAAAAAATACCAATAAAGCTTAGAAAAATGTTTAAAGAAGAAAAAGATGTAGAATATCAAAATAAAATAGATATTTATAATAAAGTACAAAAGAAAGAACTGGAACCTAAAACATTAACATTACTTGCTATGTTATATTTAAACTATTGGTGCGAAAATGATGAAGAAGAAAATAGCTTAATCAAACAATATGCTGAAAATGATAGAAAATCAGAAGAAGAAACAAGAGAAAAGTATAATCCAGATAATCTATTTAAAAACAAAGAAAAAAACAAAGAACAAATAGCAAATAATTCTACTGAAACAAGTTTGATTATAGTTGAAAAAGAAAAATGGTATAAAAAGATATTTAATTTTGTAAAAAATTTTATAAAGAAATAATATGAATCAAAAGCTAAAATAAGGATTATATTCCTATTTTAGCTTTTTTCAATATAATAGGAAAGTGATACTTTCCTATTATATTAAAAGTCGCTTCGCTCCAACTGTTGTACACAATTTTACTTACGTAAAATTGGCACACGAACAAATTTACGGAAAGCCAAAGAGATATAATAAAATTGATATAAATTTTAAGGCTTTCCGATTTGTTCTATTTGAATAGTTTTCCTCTTATCCTTGATAATTTTTAGTTTATGTAGTAAAATATATCCAAAAAGGCAGAAAGGGGATATGTTTGTGTTAAAAGCAAACATAAACTAACTAAGATGAGAATATTACACTTGGCAGATTTACACTTAGGTAAAACATTACAAGAACAGTCTCTATTAGAAGACCAAGAATATATGTTAAAACAAATAATAGAGAAAATAAAAAAATATGATATAGAAACAATACTTATTTCTGGAGATATTTATGATAGAAGTGTGCCACAAAAAGAAGCAGTAAATTTATTAGACAATTTTTTAAATACACTAGTAAAAGAATTAAAAAAGAAAGTGTTTATAATAGCAGGAAATCATGATTCAAAAGAAAGATTAGGATTTGGAAACAGAATATTTGAAGATGATGGTTTATATATAGAAAGTAGATATACTGGGACTTTAAAAAAAGTGCAACTAGAAGATGAATATGGAAAATTAAATATTTATATGTTGCCATATATTAAACCAGTTGAGGTAAAAAAATATTTTGAATCATCAGAGTCACAACAAGAAAATAAGAAACAAATTGAGCAAGAAAGCGAAAAACAAATTGAGAGAGAAAACAATTCTGAAAGTGAAATAATTCAAAACTCAAATTCAAAAGAAGAAAAAGAAGAAAATGAAATAGAAAACTCTGAACTTACGAGTTGTGAACAAACAATACACAAAATTATTGAAAAAGAAGAAATAAATGAAAAAGAAAGAAACATAATTTTAGTACATCAATTTGTAACAGCTGATGGAAAAGAGCCAGAAAGAACGGATTCAGAAGTAATTTCATTAGGAGGAACAGACAATGTTGACATATCTAATTTTGACAAATTTGACTATGTAGCAATAGGACATGTTCATAGACCACAAAGAATAGGAAGAGATACTGCAAGATATGCAGGAACAATGCTAAAATACTCATTTTCAGAAGTAAATCATAAAAAATCTATGCCAATTTTAGATTTTAAGGAAAAAGGAAATATACAAATAAATTTAGAAGAACTAACACCTTTAAGAGATATGAGAGAAATTAAAGGCCCAATAGAAAAACTAATAAAAAAGGAAAATTATGAAGGAACAAACACAGATGATTATATGAGAGTAATTTTAACAAATGAAGAACCAATTTATGATGCAATAGGTCAAATAAGAAGAATATATCCAAACACATTAAAACTTGAAATAAGAAATAGTAAAACTGCATTAAATTTAGAAGAAGAGGAAAGTAAACTTGAGAATGTAAGAAATAAAAGCGAAATAGAATTATTTAATGAATTTTATAAAATGCAAAATAATAGTGAATTAAATGAAAAGCAAAAAGAATATTTGCAAAAAATTATAAAAGAAGTTAAAGAAAAAGCATGAAAGGAGATAAGTTTGAAACCAATAAATATTATAGTAAGTGCATTTGGACCATATAAAGATGAAATAAAAATAGACTTTACAAAACTTGGAAAAAATGGAATATTTCTAATAACAGGAGATACTGGAGCTGGAAAAACAACAATATTTGATGCAATTTCATTTGCATTATTTGGAGAAGTAAGT
>CALYBE010000046.1 GCA_944393735.1 uncultured Clostridia bacterium | reverse complement strand
GATACACTACTTGATAAAAAGTGCTGATCGAGACCCACAGTTGACGATGCTGTAGGCTGGATCGTAGTCGTAGCGGTCCGCTGCTGGATAGTTGTAGCCGTAATCGTAGTAATAGCCACCACGAAGGACCCTGCCGCTGGTAGAGTAGGCCTCTAATGTCCAGTCCCATACATTTCCTGCCAAATCATATATATTGTTTACTTTTGTGTATTCTGCACTTCCTGTTGGTATTAAAGTGTTCCTAGGTTTAGTTGCAGTTTCATCTGGTGTTGTCGCATCTGCCGGAATATAGCTAAATGTTGAATTTCTATAATTTCCCCATTTAGTTGAGTCTGAAGCTATTAGTTCATATGTTAACTGTGTTCCATCTGATGTTTTTGCTCCTGAATCAACTAACCATTGTAATGTTTCATCCCATAATGAACCCCATATCATTGATGTTATTGCATTATCATTTGTTCCACTTAATTCTTTCGTCTTTTCATACATTGTGTACCATGTTTGATTATTTATATCTGTTTCCATCTTTCTTACTACTGCTGTTCCACTTAATCCTCCTGTTTCATATCTTCCTATATAAAATCCTCCATGTTCTTTTATACTTTTTATTGTTGCATAAAAGTTTTCTTCTAATTCTGATAAGAATTCATATGCTGTCATTCCTCCTAAATCAGTTTGTAATGTTGAGTCTTTGTCATATCCACTTACTAGTGCTGGTTCTCTATAGCTAGTTGAACTAGTTATGCTCATTACTCCACTTGTTTCTGTCCAGTTATTTGCTGTTCTTTCAGTACTTGAATACTTATATAATTTACCCCACAATTTGCCATTAGCATCTACTCCATATATTCTACTTAAATTTTCTTCTGATACTGGTACCCATACATATTGGTTTACTGATTTTTGTAAATTAAATATATTTATGTCTTGCTGTGTTGAGTTTGCATATAATTGAATTGAATTTTCATTTGCTAATACTGTGTTTGCTGAATTTGGTACTTTTACTGGTTGGCTTGTTTCTTGCTGTTCTTCTTGCTCTTGATTGTCTTCTCTATTATTAATTTGTTCTTCGTCTTTTAATTCTTCCTGTTCATTATTATTATCTTGTTCTTGTATTTCTTCTTGTTCTTCTGCTGTCTCGTCTGTTTGCTCTTCTTCCTGTTCTGTTATTTTTTCATCATTTACAAAATCAGAATTGTCTGTATTTTCATCTACATTTTCATTATTATCTGTAATTTCTGTTCCTTCAGAGTCTTCTGTTTTATCTGCAGTTTCTGTTTTACTTGTACCTTCTGTTTCTATTGTTTCTTTTTGCTCATCAGCAGATTCAGTTCCATCTTCTTTGTTATCATTACTTATTGTCTCATTTGAAGTTGTTTGGTCTAATTCTGTTTCTTCTTCGTTTATTTCTTCTATTTCTTCACTTTCGTTTAAATTAGTATCAGTTGTTTCATTTGCAGATGTTCCATTTGCTGAACTACTTGCTGTATCACTTGTTTGGCTACTTGCATCTAATGAATTTAATGATAAACTATTTGTTCCTAATATTGAATTCCAATCTATTGATTGTCCATTATAATTATCTTCATATATTACAAAGCCTCCATTTACAGATGTCTCTCCTGGTATTTGTGACGCAACATATCCTTTTGGTACTGGTACTTGTATTCCATCTGAACTTTGAACATATGTATATGTCGCATTTTCATCTGCTAACACATTGTCTTGTTTTGCTCCTATTATTGTTGTTATTACTTTTACTGTTGTTATTGTTGTTATTATTACTCCTATTGTTATACATAATAATACTGCTTTACTTAAGTTGAACTCGATTACTGTTGGCTCACTTCCATGTCCTCTTGTTATAAATTTGCGTTTGTTTTTCTTTCTATTTTTAGTACTCATCTTTTGACCTTCCTTTCTTTTTTTACATTTTCTTTAGTCAATATGTGTCGTTCATATTTAGCATATGCAAAATATATGCTATTTGAGTAACTTTTTTGGTAAAAAAAAACACATGTGTATTTATAGCTTATGCAAATAGCATAAGCTATAAAGTATAAAAAATACCACTTAGCAATATATTATTTTTTTGTATGTATTATTATTTTGACATACGCAAAAATAACACATTGCTAAATAGCACTATGCACATCTTATGTGTAAAACTATTCAATTCTGTAAACATCTCTTTATTAACAGCCCCAATGGTTCTAAGATTTTTCATTTTTTCTCCTTCGTGTTTTTTCGACCTTATTTTCATTTTTATTATACCATAATGAAAATTAATGTCAATAGAAATTTTTTACTATTTCGGAAATTTTTTTATTATTTTGTAACAAAAAAACACTTATTAAATATGATATAAAAACAATAATTTTTTATTGCTTGAATGGAGGTTTTTTGTTCTTATGGATTATGAATTAATGATGAATGGAACAGTAAAAATAGGTCAACACGCACCAGACTTTAGTGCAGAAACTACATATGGTCCTGTATGTCTTGATGATTACAAAGGAAGATGGCTAGTGTTTTTTTCTCATCCTGGAGATTTTACCCCAGTATGTACAACAGAAATGATTGCATTTGCTCAAGCAAATTCATATTTTGAAAAGTTAAACACAAAATTGCTAGGTCTTAGTATAGATAGTAATCCTTCTCATCTAGAATGGATGTGCGATATTTATAACATGACTGGAATTGTTTTGCCCTTCCCTATTGTAGCAGATAGAAATGGTTCAATCGCTCGTAAATATGGTATGATTTCTAATGATGTTAGTACTACCGAGACTGTTAGAAATGTTTTTATTATTGATGACAAAGGTATTGTTAGAGTTATTCTAGTTTATCCATTAAATATTGGTAGATTTATTCCAGAAATATTACGAATAGTTCAAGCTTTGCAAATGGCAGATTGCTCTAATAGCTCTATTCCTGCTAATTGGTTGCCAAACCAACCTGTGATTATGCCTGCTCCTCCTACTTATCCTCTTCTTCAAGAGAGATTGAATTATATTAATAAAAATCGTAATGGCATGAGTTGGTATCTTGCTTTTCAAGAGCCTGAGAAACATTGCTTGGATAAGTCTTGCAATGAGCCTAATGAACTTTAGGAATGTTCCTTGAACTTTTGGGGCGTTCCTTAAAGTTCAAAAGTATTATTAGTAAAAAGAGGTGGTGAACTTTAATAAATGTTACTAAAGTTCACCACCTCTTTTTGAATTTATTTTTCTTTCAAATACTTTTTTAATAAAAATGTTAGAAAATACGGAAATGTATAAAATTTTCCGTTAAAACCTATATTTTTATTACATAATTTTATACCATATTCAATGTCTTTATATGAATTACTATTAATCATATTATTAAGTGAAATAGTTGCATTATCATTTGCTTTAACTTCAACGGGTATTAAAGAATTTTTGTCTCTTATCATAAAATCCATTTCTATTTTTTTGCTATCATCTCTATAAAAATATAAATCATATCCTTCTTTTACCAACATATCACTTACAATATTTTCGTATAGTGCTCCTTTATATGTATTCATATTCTCATTATTTCTTAAGTCGTCTTGGATTTCTTCATCTAATGAGCCTATTAATAAACCCGTATCTGCAAAATATAGCCTATAATTATCTGGATTATAGTTTCCTTTTAATGGTAGACATGCTTGCTCCATCGCATAAGAAACATTTACAATTCCAGCATTTGCAAGCCACTCAATTACTCCTACATATTCTCTATTTCTAGCTCCATCCGCTATTTTTGATATTTGAAATTTTTTGTTTTCGTTTCCTAAAAAAACTTGTATTTTTCTGTAACAGTTTAATATTTTTGTTTTATCTAGCCCTCCTGCATATTTTGTTATGTCTTCTTCATAGTCTAGTAAAATTTGTTGTTGCATTTTTAAAATTCCGCTAAAATTTTTGTTTTCAACAAACCTGCTTACTATTGCTGGCATTCCTCCTACTATCATGTATTCTTTAAAATTTGACATCATAATGTTATATTGCATATTACTTAGTGGTTTTAGTTCTACCATATGTTTATATAAATCTTCTATTTGTTCATCACTATATCCTTTTGCCCATAGGAACTCTTCAAAGTCTAAAGATCTCATAATGTAGTCTTCTTTATTACCTACACTATTTGATTCGATTTCTTTATAGTTGATTCCCATTAAAGAGCCGGAACAAATTACATCATATCTGCCGTCTTCTTTAAATGCTTTTAATGAAGTTGCTGTGCTAACACAGTCTTGCATTTCGTCAAAAAATATTAATGTGTTATGCTCATTTAATTCAAGTTCTGGCATTTTTAGGGTTATATTTTTTATTATGTTCTCTACTTCAAAACCTTCTTCAAATATTGTTTTGAATTGTGGTTGAAGTACAAAGTTTATTTCAATAAATGTTTTGTAGTTGTTTTTTCCAAAGTTTCTAATTGCGTTTGTTTTTCCGGTTTGTCTTGCTCCTTTTACTATTAATGGTAATTTATTTTTGCTGTTTTTCCATTCTATAAGGTATTTGTCTATTTTTCTTTTTAATCTTTCCATGTTTGGCTTCCTTTCTTTTTAAAATGAATCATTTTTTCAAAAAGTTTTCTTTTAATTTCTTTTAATTGTAGTTTATCACATTTTTAGAAAGTTTTCAATAGTGTTTTATCACATTTTTAGAAGCATTTTTGATGACTATTTTCACATTTTCAGAAAAATCACATTTTTGCAAGTATTTTTAAAAAGATTATCACACTTTTGCAGGTATTTTTACAAAAATTATCACATTTTTGTAGTTTTTTAATTTATGAAAAATGTACTTTTTATCTCATTAATGTCAATATTTCTAAACTCAAAATAAGCAGAGAAATATAACACTTCTCTGCTTTGCTATTAAAATATTACTTCAACATTTTCTAGTATAATAGTGGGAATTTCTCTTATTCTGTTGTTTTTGGCATACAAAACTTCGGTAAAACCATCTAATACAAATCTGTGGCAATCAATAACGATTGGGCTAGGAAACTGCTGGCATCTTAAATAATATTCTTTAGTCCGCTTATATTTATTTGTATGAGTATCATGTAAGTCTATGAGTACTAATAAATCAGAAATTGGAGTTTGACTTATCCATTCTTCAGGAAGTATGTGTATCCATTTTTCTTGGAAAAATTTTATTTGAAAGAATTCTTTTCTAAATAACTTTTTTTGTTCATCAGTTCCCAAATTTCTATATGCTCGAAATTGCTCTGGTGTCATATTTTCTTTTATTGAATTACATTTTCTACATGCTGGCACTAAATTTGGCGGTATAGTTGGACCTCCTAAAGATCTTGGATAAACATGGTCTAATGTTATTCTTTGTGGTTCAATTTCTCTGCCACAATAATAACATTTATTATTTCCTTTTGTTTTATAAGTTATGTCATACATTACTTCATCAAATTTGCCTTGCCGTCTTTGCATTTTAAGTATTCCTTTTTCTTCAAATGCAATAATATTTCCTTCTTTAATGAAGGTATAGCCTTTTGGAACTTCGATAATCATCATAAGCCCTCCTTTGCATTTTTTCTTAATATATTACAAAATTTTAATTAAGTCAATTTGTCTTCTTAATATTTTTGGAACTTTGGGGATGTTCCTTAAAATTCAAAAAAATATGAACTTTAAGGAACATCCCTAAAGTTCAAAGTTTAATTATTCTTCTTTTGTTGTATTTACTTTTAATAGTTTCAATATTTCAACTATTAATATTGGAGCAAATACTAATATAATAATCTCTATAACATTGCCTGCTGGTAATATTGGTATACTAAATATGTGTCTTAATGCTGGGACTACTAATATTATTCCCATTAAAAATGCTGATGCTAATACTGCAAGTATTAATACTCTATTTCCGAATATTCCTGTTTTGAATATTGAATTTTTGTTATCACGTACATTAAATACATGAACTAGTTCTGAGAATGCTAATACTGTAAATGCCATTGTTTGACCTACTTCTATTTTTGTTTCTTCAAGTGTTAGACCATCTATTGCTGTGTGTGTTGTTCCAAGTCCAATTAAAAATGCACCAAGTGTAAGTAATCCTATCATTACTCCCTGATATATAATTCTGATTGCTCTTCCTTTTGTGAATATTCCTTCATCTTTTTTTATTGGCTTTCTATTCATTATGTCTTTGTTTGCTGGGTCAAATGCTAATGCTAATGCTGGGAATGTGTCTGTTACAAGGTTAATCCATAATATGTGGATTGGAAGCAATACTTGTATCATTGTTACATCTGATATTTCAAACCAACTTCCTATTGCAGGTGCAAATAGTGTTGCTAATAGTAATACTACTACTTCTCCTACATTGCATGATATTAAAAATTGTATTACTTTTAAGATGTTGTCATATATACGTCTTCCTTCTTCTACTGCTGATACTATTGTTGCGAAGTTGTCATCTGTTAAAATTACATCTGCTGCTTCTTTTGCAACTTCTGTTCCGACTTTTCCCATAGCACAACCAATGTCTGCTGTTTTTAATGCTGGGCTATCATTTACTCCGTCTCCAGTCATTGCAACTATTTCACCATTTGCTTGCCATGCTTTTACAATACGTACTTTGTGCTCAGGTGATACTCTTGCATATACTGAATATTTTCTTACATCTCTAGTTAATTGTTCATCAGATATTTTGTCTAGTTCTAAACCTGTTATTGCTTCACTTTCGTCTTCTAGTATTCCTAGTTTTTTTGCAATTGCAACTGCTGTAACTTTATGGTCTCCTGTAATCATTACAGTTTTTATTCCTGCATTTTTACATTTTTCTACTGCTTTTTTAGCTTCTTCTCTTGGTGGATCTATCATTCCAACCATTCCTATAAATGTTAGTCCACTTTCAATAGTTTTCATTTCTTCTTTAGTTGGTTTGTGGTCTAGCTCTTTGTACGCAAATGCTAATACTCTTAGAGCATCTTTTGCCATATGTTCATTGTTTTTTCTTATCCAATCTGCATATTCGCTTAAATTTGTTCTTTTTTCGCCTTTGTATAAATATGAATTACAACATTTTAATAATTCGTCTACTCCACCTTTTGTGTAAACTGTGAATTTTCCATTGTTTTCATTTACTGTTGTCATTAATTTTCTTTCTGAATCGAATGGAACTTCATCTACTCTAGGGTTATCTCTATATACTGATTGCTCATAATCTAATTTTAATGCCATGTCTACTAGTGCTGTTTCTGTTGGGTCTCCTGTTAATTCTCCATTTTCTACTATTCTTGTGTCATTACATAACATGCAATCATATACTAATTTATTGAAGTCTTCTGTTGTTTCTACTTTATCAACATCTTGAATTACGTCATTGCAGAATATTTTTTCTACTGTCATTTTGTTTTGTGTTAGTGTTCCTGTTTTGTCTGAACATATTACTGTACTGCTTCCTAGTGTTTCAACTGCTGGTAATTTCTTTACAATGGCATTTTTCTTTACCATTTTTTGTACACCAATTGCTAATACTATTGTTGATACTGCAACTAGTCCTTCTGGTATTACTGCTACTGCTAGTGATACAGCTGTCATGAACATGTCTATTACACCTTTTCCTTGTAATAGTCCTATTACGAATATTACTGCACATATTGATAGTGCTGCAATTCCTAGTGTTTTTCCTAGGCTGTTTAGTCTTCTTTGAAGTGGTGTTTCTTGCTTTTCTGTAGAGTTTATCATTCCTGCAATTTTTCCTACTTCTGTGTTCATTCCTGTTTCTACTACTATTCCTTTTCCTCTACCATATGTTATTAAGCTTGAAGAGAATAACATGTTTTTTCTGTCTCCAATTCCTATGTTTTCTTCTTTTATTGCTTCTGTTTCTTTTTCTACAGGAACTGATTCTCCTGTTAAAGAGGATTCTTGAGATTTTAGGTTTATTGCTTCGATTATTCTTAGGTCTGCTGATACATAGTCTCCTGTTTCTAATATTACTATGTCTCCTGGAACAAGTTCTCTTGCTGGAATTACTGTTTCTTTACCATTTCTTATTACTTTAGCTGCATGGGCACTTAGCTTTTTTAATGCTTCTAGTGATTTTTCTGCTTTGCTTTCTTGCGCTACTCCTATTATTGCATTTAATAATACTACTATTAATATTATTATTGTGTCTGTTACCCCTTCTCCTTGCGATACTCCAACTATTCCAGATACAATGGCTGCTATTATTAGTACTATTATTGAGAAGTCTTTGAATTGTTCTAGGAATTTTTTGAATAATGAGTCTTTTTTCTTTTCTTGTAGTTCGTTTAAGCCGTATTTTTGTGTTTCTTCTTGTACTTGCTCTGTGCTTAGTCCGTTTTTTAGGTTTGTGTTTAGTTCTTTTTCTACTTCTTGTACTGTTTTGTTAAACCATTTCTTTTCCATTTTTTCCTTGTGGATGTTGACTTTTTGTCTTTTTAACATTTTGTGAATTAGGGCTTTTTGTGTCTTATGTTCTTGACTTTGTAGTTTTTTTAGTTGTTGTTGCTTTGTCGTTTTGACTTTGGGTCAACATCTTCTCCTTTCTTTAAAAGTTTTTACAATAATTAATTATATGTATTTTATCCATTTTTTATTAGTTTATTATATTACTATATTAGTTTTATAGTAATTTAATTGTCTTACTTTTTGCCACAATTTTTTCTACTGTTTATTGTTCTGGCTTTAGATGTTTATGCTTTTTTTTATCTAAAAAAAGAGACTTCTAAAGAAAAAATACTTTTTCAGCATTCTTTCTTTAAAAGTCTCGTTTACTTTTTTAGAATAACTTTATTGTTGTTCTTAAAGCTTGTTAACCAGATATATTCGAATCGCGACTGTTGATTAACAATTTAAAACTACTCCCTTTTAATGTTATTTAATTATTGTATTGGTGACCCGTACGGGAATCGAACCCATGATTCCACCTTGAGAGGGTGGCGTCTTAACCGCTTGACCAACGGGCCAAATGACTTTAAATTATTTTACCTTTTCAGTTATACCATATTTTTCTTAGTTAGTCAATTGTTTTTTGCAATTTTCATTTTTAATCTCATTCCTTCCTAAAGACACATAACCTTGTTGAAAAAGAATTACATTTAAAGAAGCATAGCTTTTTAACCATGCTTCTTTACTCTATTTCTTAGCACACTTCAACATCTAGCATTAATTTTTCGCCATTTATCATAACTTCTGTGTAAGTGTCTCTTTTAGCTCCATAAACTATATTAGTTGTTAATGTTTCTTTCTTTATTTCTTTTTCAGATTTTTTTATAATTGATTCTAGTTTTGGGTTTTCTGCAACATATAAATTAATTTTATCTAATACTTCAAATCCTTTGTCTTTTCTCATGTTTTGAACTTTTGATAAAATTTCTCTTACATATCCTTCTTCTATAAGTTCTGGTGTTAATGTTGTGTCTAATACTACACCAATTTCGCCTTCACCTGCAAATGCATATCCTTCTTTTCCTTGCATTGTTACAAGTAAGTTTTCTGAAGTAAGTGGTATTTGCACATCATCAATTTCTATATATTCTGTTCCACCATTTTTTACTTTGTTTGCTAAATCCATTTGATTTAATTTTGAAATTGCTTCTCTAATTTTTGGTATTAGTTTTCCATATTCTTTTCCAAGTACTGGCAAGTTTGGTTTTATTTCAAAATGTACATATTCTGACATATTTGCACCTAAATCTACTTCTTTTACATTTAGCTCTTCTTTTACGATGTTTCCATAGTATTCTGGCAATGTGTCTACTGATATTAGCATTTTTGATAGTGGTTGTCTATTCTTGATATTTGATGTATTTCTTGCACTTCTTCCTAGTTTTACTATTGTGTATGCTAAGTCCATTTCTTTTTCTAGTTTTTTGTCTATTTCTTTTTCGTTTACTTCTGGCCATAAGCATAAGTGTACACTTTCTGGTGCTTTATGGTCTAAGCCTACTACTATGTTCTGATATATTTCATCTGCCATAAATGGAATGAATGGTGCTGAGACTTTTACTAAGTTTACTAATACTTTATATAGTGTTGTGTATGCTCCTATTTTATCGTCTGTTAGCTTTTCTCCCCAGAATCTTTCTCTATTTGTACGAACATACCAGTTTGAAAGGCTGTCTGTAAAATCTTCTATTTCAAGGGCTGCTCCTGTTATATCATATTTGTCTAGTTTTTCGTCTACTTCTTTTATTAGTGTGTTTAATTTTGATAAAATCCATTTGTCCATTATGTTTTCTGATTTGAATGTTTTATATTCTAATGGGTTGAATTTATCTATTTCTGCATATAGGCAATAGAATGAGTATACATTCCATAGTGTGCTTAAAAATCCTCTTTGTGTTTCTTGAACATTTTTTAGACTTAGTCTTGTTGGAAGCCATGGTGCTGAACATGTGTAGAAGTGCCATCTTGTTGCATCTGCTCCAACTTGGTCTAGTAATAGCATTGGGTCTACACCATTTCCTTTTGATTTTGACATTTTTTGACCATGTTCATCTAGTACAAGTCCTAAAACTATACAGTTTTCATATGATGCTTTGTCAAATAAGCATGTTGATACTGCAAGTAATGTATAGAACCATCCTCTTGTTTGGTCAACAGCTTCTGAGATGAATTGTGCTGGGAAATGTTTTTCAAATTCTTCTTTGTTTTCGAATGGGTAATGGTATTGTGCAAATGGCATTGATCCAGAATCAAACCAACAGTCTATTACTTCTTTGTATCTTGTCATTAGCTTTCCACATTCTGGACATTTTAAATGTACATTGTCTATATATGGTTTATGTAATTCGATTTTTTCTGGACAGTCTACTGCTTTTTCTTTTAATTCTGCAATACTTCCTATACATTCTTCATGACCACATTCGCATTTCCATACTGGTAGTGGTGTTCCCCAATATCTGTCTCTTGAAATTCCCCAGTCTATTACATTTTCTAGGAATTTTCCAAATCTTCCTGATTTTATATTGTCTGGATACCAGTTTATTGTGTTGTTATTTGCAATTAATTCGTCTCTTACTTTTGTCATTGCAACAAACCAGCTTTCTTTTGGGTAATATAGAAGTGGTGTGTCACATCTCCAGCAATGTGGATATGAGTGTACATGTTTTTCTTTAGAGAAAAGTTTGCCTTGTTCTGCTAACCATTTGCAGATGTCTTCATTGCAGTCTCTTACAAATCTTCCTGCCCATGGTTTTACTTCTGGAACAAATTTTCCTGATTTGTCTACTAGGTTTACAAATGCTATTCCATTTTGTTTACATGCAATGCTATCATCTTCACCATATGCTGGTGCCATGTGTACAATTCCTGTTCCTTCTTCTTTTTTTACAAAGTCTCCATGAATTACTACAAATGCTTTTCCATCTACCTTGGCAAATGGCATTAATTGCTCATATTTTGTTCCTAATAGTTCTGTTCCTTTGAATTCTTTTACAATTTCATATGGTGTTTCTCTTAGAACTGATTCTAATAGGTCTTTTGCTAATATGTAGTTTTCGTATTTTGGCTCATCATCTGTTCCTATATTTGCTTTTACTTCTACATATGTATATGATTTGTTTACACATAATGCTAAGTTTGATGGTAATGTCCATGGTGTTGTTGTCCATGCTAATATATAAGTATCATCTTTATCTAATACTTTAAATTTAGCAATACATGTTAAATCTTTTACATCTTTATATCCTTGTGCTACTTCATGTGATGAAAGTGCTGTTCCACATCTTGGGCAATATGGCATAACTTTATGTCCTTCATATAGAAGTCCTTTTTCCCACATTTG
>CALYBE010000045.1 GCA_944393735.1 uncultured Clostridia bacterium | reverse complement strand
CAATGTTGAGCTTGTTAAGGCTTTGCCTGTTACAGCATAAGTATGCAGTAGCAACCGCGTTTTAAATGAAATTTGACACAGCCCAAATTGTAATTATTTTTCAACCCTGTCCTCTCGTAATAATACTACTATTATACTACATCTAGCTAGATTTTACAAGGAGTTTAGTAATATTTTGTTATAAGATATTTTATAAGTATTTATTTTAATAAAAAAACATTATTTTGTAATAATAATTAATAAATTTATAGAAAACATTTTAAATGTGTGGTATTATTGTTTTGAGAGGTAAGGTTGAAAAAATTATAATTTTGGAGTAGCATTATTGCAAAATTATAATTTTTTACAACTAAGTTCAATATCTCAAGGAAGGAATAATAATAAAAATGAAAATTGTTTTAGCAAGTCGAAATCCAAAAAAAGCTACTGAGTTAGAAAGAATAGCTAAAGGAAAAATTGAAATAATTTGTTTAAAAGATATTCCAGAAGCTGAAGGCATACTTCAGGCAGAAGAAAACGGAACAACTTTTATTGAAAATGCTAGAATTAAAGCAAAATACTGGGCAGAAAAACTTAATATGCCAGCATTAGGTGAAGATTCAGGAATAGAAATTGAAGCACTTAATGGTGCTCCAGGAGTATATACCAAACGTTGTATGTCACAATTTTGTCCAGATGAAAATATTAATGTAGATAAGCCAGAAGAAGTTTATCCAAGGCTATTAGATGCCATGAAAAAAAGTGGAAATCTTAGCAAAAAGGCATATTGGGTAAGTGCAATAGTTCTTGCCTTTCCAAAAGAAGAGAAAATCATAGAAGCTGTAAATAGTTTAGAAGGAGAAATGTGTGAATGTGCTGGAGAGAAAAAATTTGGATTTGACCAATATTTTAAACCTGTAGGCCAATTCAAAACTCTTGCAGAAATGGAACCAGAAGAAAAAGATAAAATTGGACCAAGACAAAAATCTTTTAATGAGATTTTAGAAAAAATTTAGGAGATGATATTATTCATCTCCATTATTATCATATCTCTTATTTCTAGAAATTTGATTTGAGTAATACCAAACTAAACCAATTATAACTACAGCAGCAACTGCTAACATAAGCCAAGTCCACATTGTAGTAGTCATACCTAAAAATGTATTATCTGTAGTTGTTATAGCTCTAGTTTCAGTTGCGGTTCTATTTGCTGTATATCCATTGTTATTTCCAGTTGTATTCATATTTCCAGTATTATTGTTATTATTTGTACCATCAGTTACATTATTTACACCATTATTAACATCATTTTTTATATTATTACCAGCATCTTCTACGCCGTTAGTAACATCTTTTACAGCACCTTCTACAGCATCTTCAGCACCACCGACAGCATTACGAACATCATTAACTGCGTTATTCATTGCATTATCATTATCTGCTGCAAAACTAAAAGTTATTGAGAATGTGAAAACTATAGCAATTAGTAAGCCAACTATAAAAAGTATTTTCTTGCTCATAAAAAATCCTCCTATTAAAAATTTGCTAACTAACAAGTATCAAGCTTTTGTGTCAGTTTAGCTCAAAGTTTTATACAAAATAAAACTTATTAATATTATTGATTTATTAAAGTAAAATATACTTGAAAAATATTGCAAAAAAAATTAAAATAATATAGAATAAAAAGACCAAACAAGAGAAAAATAAATTGATATATAAACTTAGTTGAATTCATTAAAAAACAAAAATTTCAATTTTAACTAAATTATTGCAAAAGGAAAGTGATATGATGAAAAGCGTAGAAGAATTTATGAAATCAAAGAATTTAAAAATAAATAATCATATAGATAGTCAAAAAATTTCTGAGAGAAAAGTAGATAATCAAGAGACTACTGAGGAGGAAATTATAAAAAAAGATGTAATTAAAGATAAGACAAATATTGAAGCAGAAAATAGCAGAGATAGAAGATTAAAATCTTTAGAAGAATTAGATAAAGCGAAAACAAAGGTATTAAAATATATAGCATATAAAAAAAGAACTGAAAATGAGGTTAGAACAAAATTTAAAGACCAAATTCAAGAAGAAATACTAGAAGAAATAATAGAATACTTAAAACAGGCACATTATTTAAATGACTATGAATTCATTCAAAAACAAATAAATGAATATATGAAATTAAAGACAATGTCAATCAAAGAAATAAAATATAAGCTATATTCAAAAGGACTAGACAGAAAATTAGTAGAAAAATATATAGATGAAAATAGAGAAGAATTAGAAGAATATGAAAAAAATTGTATAGAAAAAATAAAAATAAAAAAATCTGGAACAATGGATGAACAAGAAATAAAACAATTTTTGTATAGAAAAGGTTATAACATCAATTAATAAAATATATTAAAAAGAGCAGAATGCATAAAGTTTAGAACAAAAGAGAGGGGGAAAGTGTTAGGCAAAAACTAACATAGAAAAAATGCCAAATGTATTAACATTAGAAACAAATAAATATTCAATAAAATTAGAAAATTTTGAAGGGCCACTAGATTTATTATGTCATTTAATAGAAAAAAATAAAATGGATATTTATGACATTAACATTAGTGAAATTACAGACCAGTACATAGAATATATAAACAACATGGAAAGACTTAATTTAGATGTAACAAGTGAATTCTTAGTAATGTCATCAACATTATTATATCTAAAATCAAAACATTTATTACCAAAACAAGAATCAAATGAAGAGGAAATTACAGAAGAAGAATTGATTCGTAGAATTATCGAATATAAGAAATATAAAGAAATTTCAAAAAAATTGAAAGAAAATTTTTTAATTAATTCGAAAAGATTTTTTAAAATGCAAGAAGAGATTGAATTACCAAAACAAAAGATTGAAAAAGAATATACTGCAGATGTAATACCTAAAATTTATAAAAATCTATTACAAAAAAATTCAGACAAAATGAATGAGAATGCATCAAATATAGAAAAAATTGCAATTACAGACACATATACTGTTGGTCAAAAGGTTAAAGAAATGTATAGAACATTAATAAAATACAAAAAATTTACTTTTAATAAATTGTTTTCTTTAAGCAAACATAACAAAGAAGAGGTTGTAACTGCTTTTTCAGGATTGCTTGAAATGTCTAGAAGAAATAAGGTAATAACTGAACAAGACGAATTGTTTGGAGATATTGAAGTTGAAAAGTATAGAAAAATTGGTAACAATTAGTAATAACAAAAAGTATTAATGGTAAATTTGTTTAAAATACAAGAAAATGGGAAAAATGATATTAAAGCAAAAGCTATATCTAATAGCTTAAAAAGAGGGCGATAATATTGTTTTTTCTTTTTATTTTAATAATTATATTTATTTTAGGTCTTGCAATACATACAAGCAGAGTTGTAATTGAAATTGAGAATTTGGTAATAGATACTGAAAAGCCTAAGGGAGAGAGGATAAATAAACAAAGTAAAATATATGCATATTTATTGATATTTAAAAAAATTAAGTTGTTTAAAAAAGACATTAGAAACGAAAAAGCTCCAAATGTAAAATTTCAAAGTGAAGAAATAGACATAAAATTTTTGAAAAACAAAGATTTTAAAATTGATTATAAAGAACTATGGAAAAATAGTAATGTAGATTTTAAATATGTTGAATTATATGCACAAGTAGGTACTGAAGATGCTGCTCTTACAGCAATTTTGGTTGGTGCAACAGCTGGATTAATAGGAATTTTTTTAAAAAAGGCAAAATATCAAATAGTTCCAATATATTCAAATAAAAATTTAGTTAAAATTGAATTAAATTGTATAATTTCTATTTATTTGATGCAATATATATATAAATCAATTTTTAAAAAAATGAAATATTTTGGAGAAGAAGTTTTAAAAAGAGTACTTAAATTTCAAAATAAGAAAGCGGAGGTATAACATGGGTGAACATCCAATAGAAAATCTTATGATGACAGCAATGACAAGTATTCAAGATATGGTAGATGTAAATACTATTATAGGGGAACCAATAGAAACATCAAATGGAATAACAATTATTCCAATTTCGAAAGTGTCTTTTGGCTTTGCAGCAGGCGGAAGTGAGTTTAGTGGAGAAACAGTAAAAGAGTATAAGCAAAAAGATAGAGATGAAGAAATTGAATACAAATTACCATTTGGTGGTGGAGCTCGGAGCAGGTGTTTCGATAAATCCAGTTGCATTTTTAGTTGTTCAAGATAGTTCTGTAAAATTAATGCCAGTTGATCATTCTTCATGTCTTGATAAGCTTTTAGATTATGTACCAGACTTAATGCAAAAAGCAAATGAAATGGTTAGTAAATCTATCAAGAAAAAAGATGATAGAATACAAAAAATAGTTAGTGATATAAAATGTAGGCAAACTTCTAATAATTGTTCAATTAATAAAGAAAAAAGTACTGAAGTTAAAAGTCAAGAAAATAAAATTGCTGAAAATGAAAAACAATCTAATTTTCAAGATGTTTCTGACTGCCTAGAAGCTGATGGAGAGATTTTTGGAGAAGAATAAATAAAAATCGATTTTTACTATAAAATAAAAATATCGCTAGGATTTTTCCTAGTGATATTTTTATGCAAGACCATATTTTTTCTTAAATTTATCTGCTCTTCCACCTTTTGTATCAAGTCTTAAGTTACCTGTCCAGAATGGATGACATTTTGAGCAAACATCTACTTTTAAATCTTTTTTTGTTGAACCAACTTCTATAACATTACCACATGCACATGTGATAGTTGTTTGATAATATGCTGGATGTATTCCTTCTTTCATCTGCAAATTCACCTCTTTCTTCCAATAGTAATTTTTGCCTTATACTATATTACTATATTTTTATATTTTTTTCAAGTTATTTGGTTAAATTTTTATCGTCTTCTTTATTTTGATTTACATATGTTGCTGATGATTCTAGTTCTGCTTTTAGTGAAGTTTTATGTACTAATTTATTCATTACATTAAATATACAAGCAACTAATAAAATAAATAGACCTATTTTTTTCCAATATCTAGCTAACATAATAAAATCTCCTTTAAAAATTTAATACATAAATATTATACTTTTTATTTGCGAATTTGTCAATATTTTTTGCACTTTTGGGGCAAAATAAAATTTGAAAATATTTAATTTAATTTTTGCTTTAATGAAAAGAAATGCTATGGTTGAAATGCCAAAAGTACAATTCTTTTTTAATTATGTTTGTGCCTTAAGAAAGGAATGATATAAAATGAAAAAAGGTATAATAATGTTTATAGTGATTGCTTTAGCTATTGTAGTAGGAATTATGTGGTATAATTTTGAAAAAAATTTTAATAATTCAGATACTTTAAATTCCTCTAGTACCAAAGGAACAAATTATCAAGCTGAAAAAAGTAATACAAATATAAATATTACAAATCAAAATGGAACTGATGAAGAAAATGACAAAGAAGAAACAATAATATCTGAATTTGCAACGAAAATTCATAATAAAGATTCAGAAAGACAAAACAATATAACAATTACCTGCAAAACTTTAAATGGAATAGAGGTTAAGCCAGGAGAGACATTTTCGTTTTGTAATACAGTAGGAAAATCTACATCAGATAAAGGCTATCAAGAAGCAGATGTATATGTTGAAGGAAAAAAAGAGCAAGCACTTGGTGGGGGTAATTGTCAAGTAAGTACAACTTTATATAATGCTGTTTTACAAATTCCAGAATTAGAAGTCCTAGAAAGGCATGAACATAGTGGATATGTTCCTTATATTGAGAAAGGAAAAGATGCAGCAGTCGCATTTGGAAGTTATGATTTCAAATTTAAAAATAATACAGATAGTACTATAAAAATTGTAATGGATAATAGTGCTGATAATATTGTTGCTAGAATTTTAAAAGTTTCTTAGTGTATTAAACTACAAGATTTAAATATTTTTATATTATTAAATAATAAAAAGATAATTACAATATTTACTGAATTTAAAAATGTCAAATTATTTTGAATCAGCATATCAGTATAAATGTAATTATCTTTTTTTGTAATGTTCTTTTAGAAAAAGTTAAATTTCTAAAAATGAATATGAAAATGTAAGCTTAACATTTAAGCAAGTTAAACCAATTGTTTAAAACATGTTTTGCCATGCCTAATAGGTTTATTTTTTCTATTGAACATTCAGCAATCAAACTAACAGTAGCCAATTTTTCTCCATTTAGGTAATAGGTTATGGTTCCAAGCTGTTGACCTTGTGTAACAGGTGCTTGAATAGAATCACTTAAGTTGATTTCATACGTAATGCTAGATTCTTGACCTTTTGAAATAAGAAAGCGAGGGGAAGTTTCGTAAATTGCATTTACAACTGATTGAATTCCCTTAGTAACAGTAACTGTTGAAATAGTTTCACCTTGATTTCCAAAAGATTCATAGCTAAAATTATTAAAACCATAATCTAGAAGTGTAGTAGCATTACTAAAACGAAGGGCGGCTGTAGGAGCTTTCATAACAACAGCAATTAGAGAAAGCTCATCACGAGTTGCGGAAGCTGATAAATTGTATAAAGCAAGTGAAGTAGAACCTGTTTTTAAACCTGTGCATCCAGCATAGTTTCTGACTAATTTATTTGTGTTAGCTAATGCAGATTTGCCGTCTCTTAATGTATCAGTCCATATTGTTGTATAATTAGTAATTGTTGGATGTTTAGTTAATAATTCACGAGACATTAAAGCAATATCATAACAAGAGGTTAAATGTCCATCTTCATCAAGTCCATGGCAATTTTTAAAAGTGGTATCATTCATACCAAGTTCTTTAGCTTTATTATTCATCATTTGAACAAAACCTTCTTCAGTTCCTCCAATGTACTCTGCAAGAGCAACTACACAGTCATTTGCCGATACAGTAGCAATTGCTTTTAACATGTCATTAACACTTAAAGTCTCTCTTGGGTCAAGCCATATTTGGGAACCTCCCATACCTGCTGCATTTTCACTACATGGAATTTGTGTATCAAGAGATATTTTTCCACTATCAAGAGCTTCCATTATTAGTAAAAGACTCATTACTTTAGTTACACTAGCTGGATACAATTTTTCATGTATGTTATATCCGTATAAAATTTGACCACTATTTTGCTCAATTAAAATTGCACTCCCTGCTTCTAAGTTAAGAAAATTATTGTCTAAAATTTGTTCTGAATTTGTTATGGTGGCAGAGGTTTCAATAGAATTGTCTAGTACAGACCAAGTTAAGTAGTCTGAAAAACCTATACTTGTTGTTGAAATACAAAGAATAATTACTAAAAATAAAGGTATAATTTTAAACTTTTGCATATAAATTTCCTCCATGATAAATGCTTTCTTGTTTTTGCTGTTTAAGCTATGTATTGTAGATAAGTTATGCTTTTTATAAGTATATGCAATAAATTTATGAAATATTAATATATCAAACATTCATTGTAGTATTTTTATAAAATGTGAATTATAACAAAATCTTATTTTTAATATAGCAATGTAATTTTACTTCCATTTTTTTTTATAAAACCTTCATCAGCTAAAAGCTTCAATTCTCTCATCATAGCACTTCTATCTATACTCAAAAAATCGGCCAAATCAGTGTAAGAATAAGGAAGAGTAAATGTTTTTCTTATAGAACCTTTTGTAAGTATTTCAAAATAAGCAAGCAATTTTTCTCTAATATTTCTCTTAGTAAGTAATTCAATACGTAAGTTTAAAGAAACAATTTGGTCAAGAAAAAGTTCACTTAAACTATTTGTAAGTTCTTTATGAAAGTCGCAGTTTCGTCTACATTTTGTAAAAAGAGAATCATATGTATAAAATAAAATCTCGGAATTTTTTCTAGCAGTAACAAAAAGTTCATTATTTGTATTTGCAGGATAAAAAACTTCACCAAATACGTCATTATCAACAAAATGACCAATAATAGTTTTATTTCCGTTAAAATCATATCTTATTAAATCGACTTCTCCACTTAAAACGAAGCAAATTTGATTACGTTTCTCAATATATGTGGTAACAGTTTCACCTTTTACAAAATTTTTTATTTTAATTCTATTACAATTATGCTTAAAATTTTCTATAAAAATTTTTTTATCAAAATTAGTATCCATAAAAATACCTCCTAAAATTATCAAAAACTACTGGCACAAAAGTTACAAAATTCGACATAAATATTATACAAAAATTTATGAAAAATTAAAATAATTATATTTCATTTTTGTTGCAATTGCAACAGTTTTTTAAAAAATTAACTATATAATTAAGGCATACAAATCAAACACAAGATAGAAATAAAGAACTGGAAAACAGCTCTATTCAAGGGTTTGTACGGAAGAAAGGAATGGGGAAAGATGAAAGTTATTAAAAGAGACGGAAGAATCATAGACTTCGACAGAGAAAAGATTGAAATTGCAATCGAAAAAGCTAACAAAGAGGTTAGAGGAAAAGAAAAAGCATCAAAAGAACAAATTAATGAAATAATAGCATATATACAGGATTTAGGCAAAAAAAGAATGTTAGTAGAAGACATTCAAGATATAATAGAACAAAAACTTATGGAATTTGACAAATACGAACTAGCTAAAAAGTATATAGTATATAGATATACAAGAGCATTAGTAAGAAAATCAAATACAACAGATGAATCAATATTAGGATTAATAAGAAACGAAAATAAAGAGCTAGCAGAAGAAAATTCAAATAAAAACACAGTATTAGCATCTACACAAAGAGATTACATTGCAGGAGAAGTATCAAGAGACTTAACAAAAAGAATATTATTACCAGAAAAAATATCAAAAGCACATGAAGAAGGAATCTTACATTTCCATGATGCTGACTATTTTATACAACCAATATTTAACTGTTGTTTAATTAATATAGGAGATATGTTAGATAATGGAACAGCAATGAATGGAAAAATGATAGAAAGTCCAAAGAGTTTCCAAGTAGCATGCACAGTAACTACACAAATAATTGCAGCAGTAGCAAGTAATCAATATGGTGGACAGTCAGTTGACTTAAAACACTTAGGAAAATATTTAAGAAGAAGCCATGACAAATTCAAAAAAAGACTTACAGAAAAATATGGTGGAAAACTTTCTAAGAATTTAATTGAAGACATGGTTAATGATAGAGTAAGAGAAGAACTTTCTGCAGGTGTACAAACAATACAATATCAAATAAATACATTAATGACAACAAATGGTCAATCTCCTTTTGTAACTTTATTCTTACATTTAGACCCAGACGATGAATACATAGAAGAAAATGCAATGATAATAGAAGAAATACTAAAACAAAGAATACAAGGAATAAAAAATGAAGTAGGAGTATATGTAACACCAGCATTCCCAAAATTAGTATATGTTCTAGATGAGCATAACTGTTTAAAAGGTGGAAAATATGATTATCTAACAAAATTAGCTGTAAAATGTTCAGCAAAGAGAATGTATCCAGATTACATATCTGCTAAGAAAATGAAAGAAAATTATGAAGGAAATGTATTTAGCCCAATGGGATGCAGAAGTTTCTTATCTCCATGGAAAGATGAAAACGGAAATTATAAATTCGAAGGAAGATTTAATCAAGGTGTAGTAAGTATAAATCTACCACAAATTGGAATTATTGCAAATGGAGACGAAGAAAAATTCTGGAAATTATTTGATGAAAGACTAGAACTATGTAAAGAAGCATTAATGTGTAGACATTATGCTCTAGTAGGAACAGCATCAGATATATCTCCTGTACACTGGCAAAATGGAGCAATTGCTCGTTTGAAAAAGGGAGAAAAAATTGATAAATACTTATATGGAGGATATTCAACTATATCATTAGGATATATAGGAATATATGAACTTACAAAATTGATGAAAGGTGTATCACATACAGATCCAAAAGGACATGATTTTGCAATAAAAGTTATGAAACACTTAGAAGAAACAGTTCAAAGATGGAAAAAGGAAACAAATATAGGATTTGCACTATATGGAACACCAGCTGAAAGCTTATGCTACAGATTTGCTCGTATAGATAAAGAAAAATTCGGAAGTATTCCAGATGTTACAGATAAAGGATATTATACAAACTCATATCATGTAGATGTAAGAGAAAAAATTGATGCATTTAGTAAATTAAAATTTGAAAGCGAATTCCAAACATTATCAAAAGGTGGAGCTATATCTTATGTAGAAGTTCCAAATATGAGAAATAATCTAACAGCACTTGAAGAAGTAGTTAAATTTATATATGACAATATTCAATATGCTGAATTTAATACAAAATCAGATTATTGCCAAGTATGTGGATATGATGGAGAAATTATTATAAATGACCAAAATGAATGGGAATGCCCACAATGTGGAAACAAAGATCATTCTAAAATGAATGTTGTACGTCGTACATGTGGATACTTAGGAGAAAATTTCTGGAATGTAGGAAAAACTAAAGAAATAAAAGCTAGAGTATTACACTTATAATAAATAATTGTTACGGTTTAGACATAATTTTGTAGAGGAGTTCGAATGTTGATATATAAATATTTTTTATCAAAAACATAGCTGGGGTCTACCTATAGGTCTTTGATGAAAAAATATTTATATAATCAACATTTCGAATGACTTAAGTTTATGCCATATTAAATTGTAATAAATAATTTAAAATAGCAAGATTTTCTTGCTATTTTTTTTTTAATATAGTAAAATATAGTTGCAAAAAGAAAGAATAGTAAGTAAGGAGAGGAAAGTGATAAGATGCCAACAGTAGCGATTATAGGAAAACCCAATGTAGGAAAATCAACATTTTTTAACTATATAGTTGGAAGTAGAATATCAATAGTAGAAGATACACCAGGAGTAACAAGAGATAGAATATATGCAGAAACAAACTGGAGAAGCAGAACTTTCACAGTAATAGATACTGCTGGAATTGAACCAGAATCAAATGATATAATAATATCACAGATGAGAGAGCAAGCACAAATTGCAATAGAAATATCAGATGTAATAGTATTTATAACAGATGTAAAACAAGGTGTAACAGCTGAAGACCAAGAAATTGCAAATATGCTTAGAAAATCAAAAAAACCGATTGTTCTAGTATGTAATAAAGCAGACAATATGAGTAAAGATAAAAATGATATATATGAGTTTTATAATTTAGGATTAGGAGACCCATATCCAGTATCTGCAGCAAATGCATTAGGAATAGGTGATGTCTTAGATGCTATTTATGAAAAACTTCCAGAAAAAAATGAAGATGAAGAAAATAATGACAGAATAAAAGTAGCAGTTATAGGAAAACCAAATGTAGGAAAATCATCATTAATAAACAAAATATTAGGAGAAAACAGAAGCATAGTAAGCTCAATTGCAGGAACAACTAGAGATGCAATTGATACTCCATATGAGAATAAATATGGAAAATATGTATTGATAGACACAGCAGGAATTAGAAGAAAAAGTAAAGTTACGGAATCTATAGAAAAGTTCAGTATAATGAGAACTTTGCTTGCAATAGAAAGGTCTGATGTATGTTTAATGATGATTGATGCAACAGAAGGAGTAACTGACCAAGATGCTAAAATTGCAGGAGAAGCACATGAAGCCGGAAAAGGAATTATTATAGTTGTAAATAAATGGGATGAATATGAAAAAGAAACAGGGACACTTGAAAAATATAAAAAAGAAATATATAATAAATTATCATATTTATCATATGCTCCAATAATATTTATATCAGCTAAAACTGGGCAAAGAGTAGAAAAACTGTTTACAATGATAAATAAAGTTGCAGAACAAAATGCAATAAGAATAGCAACAGCAACATTAAATCAAGTAATAAATGAAGCAATTGCAATAGTTCAACCACCTACAGACAAAGGAAAAAGACTAAAAATCCTTTATGGAACTCAAGTAAGTACAAAACCACCAACATTTGTTATTTTTGTAAATAACAAAGAATTATTTCATTTTTCTTATGAAAGATATCTGGTAAATCAAA
>CALYBE010000044.1 GCA_944393735.1 uncultured Clostridia bacterium | reverse complement strand
TGATTACAATAATTACAACAATCCTTATTTTTTTCTTTTTCATATATTTTTAACTCCAAAACACAAATTACTATTTTTATTCATTATTCAAAAAATTCATAACTAAATCTATAATTACTTCCTTTTCTTTTGGATTTGATTCTGCTATAAGTAATGTTAAAGCTGTTAATGTATTATTATCAATTATTTGTTGTTCATTTTTATATAGAATGCCATAAAAATTTAAGAAATATATAAATAATGTAGCAGCAATTCTTTTATTTCCATCTGCAAATACATGATTTTTGACTATTAAATATAAGAAATTTGCTCCTTTTTCTTCTATGCTTTTATAAATATCTTGTCCAGCAAAGCTCTGATATATATTTCCTATTATTGATTCTAACCCTTTGTCTCTTTCAACTGCAAATAATGAACTTTCTTCATTGAATCTTAATTTATTTATAATATTTATGCAATCTTCATATTTTATCTTTCTTTCGTCAATATTTCCATCTATTTTCTTTAGTGTTCTATGGTCATAGTCATCTAATAAATCAAGTGCTTTTGAGTAATCTCCAATTACTTTTAATATCTCTTTTGCATCATTTCCTTCTAATCTTTCATCTATTCTATTTGCTATATCAATTAATTTTATAGTTTTTTCTAAGTATTCTAATCTTCTTTGATTTACAGCATAACCTTTTAACATATAGTCTTTTAAAACTTTGTTAGCCCATTTTCTGAATATAATGCCATTTTTAGATTTTATTCTATATCCTATGCTTAATATCATATCTAGGTTATAATGTTCAACTTGATATGTCTTGCCATCTTTTGCAGTTGTCGCAAATTTTGCGACAACTGCATTATCTTCAGATAATTCCTCCTTTAAAGCGTTATTAATATGCTTACCAATAGTTTTTATGTCTCTATCAAATAATTTAGCTAATTGTTCTCTATTTAGCCATACAGTTTCATCTTTTAAGTTTACCTCTAACTTTACTCCTTGGTTTTCAAATAAAATAATTTCATTCCTTTTTTCTTCCATAAGAATACATCCTTTTCTATAAATCTATCAATATTTTCGTTTAGAATTTTAATTTCTAATCAAGTATATCATAAAAACTTAAATTTCACTATAATATTTGTAAATTTTTGAAAAAGGAGAGCAAAAACTGTCACTCTCCATAAAATTTATTATTTTATTTCTCCTTTATTATATTTTGGCTACACAAATAAGTAATTATGAAATATCCTCCATAAATAACTACAATAAATACTGCTGTCATAATAATTGGGTTTAGTAGCTGTTCATTTCCAAATGTTTTTCTAACACCTAATTTTGAATTTGCTATTTCTTTTTCATCATCTAAAATCAAGACATTCATTTTAAATTTAATTCCTTTCTAAAACTCACATAGTAACAAAAACAGTTGTTTTAAATTACTTCTTTCACTGTGATTATAGCACATTTGTAGATGCTTTTCATTAGTTTATTAATAATGTAAGAAAAATTTAAGAAATTGTTAAGTCTATGTTAAAACTTTAAAATAAAAAAATCTTTATAATACTTTTAAAAGGATGTATTTTACATTAAAGAATTTCTTTAATACTATGTGTAACATTTTTTCTATTCAGAACAATAGAGGACTTTTTTAGATATTTTTTATGTTCATAACATTTTAAGTCCGCTATTGTTCTCAAAAATGATTTTGTGGACAATTTTATAATATTATTTTTAATTCTTTTCAATAACCCACTTTTTTTCTTTTTAATGTCTTATACTCTTAACTTAAATGTTTTAGGTGCATATTTATATGCTAAAAATAGTGAAATCAAACTATAAGCTATACAAAATACTATTGTTGCAATTCCAAAGCCAAATATTGGTAGCTTTATTTGAATCATATAATAGCTAACAATATAAGTTAAACCTTGTACTACTTTATATGTACTGCTCTTCATTTCTGTACTAACATTATATGGTTGTAATAAGTAATACATTACCAAATAATGAACTGAAAAGAATATACTCATTGATATAATTGATACAAATAATATTGCATAATTTACAGGATTATCTGTTCCTCCAGATAAATATAATAATAAGGCTAATCCTCCACCTATAAGAAATGCTGGTAATAAATTTATTGTTATTAATGTTTTTAATCTTTCTTTAAATATTCCAAGTATCACTTTTGGAGTTCTATATATTCTATATGTTAACATACTATGGTCGCAGTTCATAAACATAGCTTGAGTAACTGATGAACTTCTATTTATTAGGTACATTATAAATACAAAGTATGGTAAATATGCAAGTAAAAATTCATTTGTTTTAGTTTTAAAACTGTCATTCATTGTTATTCCAATAATCATTGCAGTAATTATTACTAATATAACAACTGCTTGTTTTTTTACCGCTTCTGTTAATATCTTTCTATGTCTTTTTACAAATAAATCATGAAAAAAAGCAAATCCAGTTTTGTTACTTGTGTATTTTTTATCTAATTCAATTTGTCTTAGGCTGTTGTCTTTTATTGCTTGTGTTCCTGTTGCATTTTCTTGCATGTAAACATTTGCTTCTGTTAAAACTTGTTTGTACATTTTTCTGTAATCTTTGAAATTGTGTATTTTTACTAAACTGTATATTCCAAGTATTATAGCAATTATAGAAATAAATAAGAAAATTATACTATTTATTGTCATACCTAATGTTGGTAGTCCATAAGCAAGTAATAAACATATTCCTATAAAACTCCACACAATTTTTGTTGGCAAATTCTCATTTGTTGATTTTTTTGTCTTTTTAAATTTATATAAGCAATAATTCATTACAATTAATTTTACTGCTACTACAAAAAATGGAATTGCTATTTGAACCCACAAAGGAACTCCTGCTACTGTTCCAAAAAGTATTGTAAATGGTAAAAATCCAATTACTAATTTTATTAGTTGATAATAATAATTAGAAAGTCCATATTCTCTAGCATTTATGTTCATTAAAATAATTGCATAATATTTATCTTTTGTTGGATTTAACATATATGTATTTAACACTCCTCCAGCAAGTGTTAAAAATACAAATAAATGTATAAATGTATCTGATTGATTTGTCTTATACCAAAATAAAGCCATAAATATCATCACTGAAATATATATAAGTTTTCCAATAAATATACTTATTATTTCCCATAAAATACTAATTATATTTGCAAATATCTTTAATCCTCTATTTTTGTATAAGCTATTTGGTAGTATTTTTCTTATTATAGGTAATTGTTTTATAGAATATATTATACTATTTGTTCTATATGTGTTTTGTAATTTAAAGGAAGTTATAAATGTTTTTAGCATTTTAATTTTCCTCCTTGAGTGCATCTATTATTTTGTTTTTTAGATGTTCATTATCTAAATTATTTTTGTTTATTTCTTCTAATATACCTTTGTTTAAAATAACTATTTCATCACATAAATCTAATGCAAGTTCCATTATGTGTGTTGAGAAAATTATTATATGATCTTTTTTTATCTCTCTTAACATTTGTTTCATTTCTTCAGCAACTACAACATCAAATGATGTTAATGGCTCATCTAGTAATAATACATTTGGATTTGCTATTATATTTACAAGCATTTGCATTTTATTTTTCATTCCATGAGAATAGTCTTTTAATAATCTATCTCTATCTTCTTTTTCTATTTTCATAAAATCAAAATATTCATCTATTGTTTTTTCATCTTTTATTCTATTTTTGTTTATATCTATAAAGAATTTTAAGAATTCTCTGGCTGTTAAAAATTCTGGAACATTTGGAGTTGATAATACATATCCTATATCTTCTGCTTCCATTTTTCTTTGTTTTCCATTATCTTCTATAAAAAATTCTCCTGAATCTATTTCTAAATCTTCATTTAAACAGTTGAAAAATGTTGTTTTTCCTGCTCCGTTTCTTCCTAAAAGTCCATAAATTTTACCTTTTTCAAATTCAAAATTTATATCTTTTAATACTTCTTTTTTCTCAAAATTCTTTTTTAAGTTTTTTACTACTAATTTCATGATTAATCCCTTTCTAATTTCATTATTTATGTGTCTGTATTACTGTTTTTGAACCACTTTTTGTTTCAACTTTATTAAATGCTACAAATCCTATTATCATATATTATCAACTTTATAATTGAAAATAAGTATTTTATTCATAAAGTGATTGTCATTGTCAAAATTTTGTACAAATTTTAAGCATTGTGTAGTATTTATTTTACTAGATAATATTTAATTTAGTATTTACACGATCTCAGACTATCTTTCTAATAGTCCTTTTTTATCATTCCTATTCTGCAAAGATTCTGTAATTATATTTATCAATTCTATTCTAGATAAATTAAATCTTTTCATACAATAATTTATAGTTTTACTTCTAGTCATACCATTTGAAAAACATATTTTCATTACTTCTATTGGGGTAGCATTATCACTTATTTTCTCTTTTATTTGTTCTATATTTACTAATGTCGTTTGTATAGTACTTTTATTAGCACTATTTTGTTTATTATCTTTTTCTGATGTCATAGCAGCTCCTTTTAATATTCTCACTCTTCTTGTTCCATTTTTAAAGCGAGTCCAATTAATATATGGAATGCCAATTATCTTTGCAAAAGTAAGTTCTGCTATTTCCGTTTTAAAAGGTTCATATATCTTTAAAAAATCATTATAATTAATAAGTTTATTTCCATACCCAAGATTTTTTACTATTTCAATAATTTCATTTCTTCTTTTTTCAGTTATAGGTTTATCACTTGTTTTTAATACAATTGCTTTTGTATTTATATTTCTCATGTTTTTTAAATTAGAATAGCTTATACCTATTATTTCTGCAAAATCAGACTCAGATATTTCATGTTTATACTTATCATATAATTGTAAAAACTCCTCATAAGTAATACTTTTATTTTCTATACCTAAGCTTTCTATTTCCTTTTTTATTTGCTCTTTTCTATCTTTAAGTTTTACTATATCTTGTTGAATCTTTGTTCTAGTTCTAGTTCCTCTATTTCTTATACTTATCCAATTATCATATGTTATTCCTATAATTTCTGCAAATTCTTTTTCTTTTATTTCAAACATATATGGTGTGTATAATTCTAAAAATTCTTGGTAATTAATCAATTTATTTGTATAAACTTTGCTTTTTACATCTTCTATTATTCTTTTTTTCAATTCTTCAAAATTATTATTCATTTTAAATTTAATCTTCCTTTTTTATAAAAGTTACCAAATATAATTATATCTCATTTTTACTGAAAAGTCTATACTTATGTTGACTAAAACTAATTCAATTTGCTCAAAAATAAGCATATTATTAATTATTTTATGATTATGTAATTTATTAGAAAATTTTCTTATATAATTTAATTTGATTCTTTTTAACATATTGATTTATAATTAAATTAATCATTAATAATATTATAAAAATTGTAATCACATTTTTCAAAAAATTCCATTATTTAAAAGCTAAATCATTTTCTTTAATTTATTCTCACTCGATTTGAGTTTTCGACTGTAAGGAGAAAATCTCAAAGGGCTAACGATTGTAGCTTTTAATATAATCGAAAAGTTATACTTTCCTATTATATTAAAAAAAGAATGCTTTTTTAGCATTCTTTTTAGATTTTATCTTCCTTCATCTCTATTTTGATTATTTTGAATTGTATTACTCTTTTCTTTATTATTTTGCTTTGAACTTAAACCTTGTTTACTTTTATCAATTTTTGCTCTTATTTTATCCAAAAAGATTTTTCTCTTATCTTGCGTACTTGAATCAACTGACGTTGAAGCTTGTCTTGTATCGTTTTTGCTACTTGAATTAGGTAATTTTTTCTGTTTGATTTTTTTAATAGTGTCTTTTATTTTAAATTCTAAATTTGTAAATACATCATTATTTATATTAGAATTTTCTCTATTTTGAAAAGCTAAATCTTTTATTTGGTCAATTTGCTTACCTGTAAGTATTGATGTTTTTAGAATTTTTGATAAAAATGACATTCCTCTTAAATCAAAATTTAAAGTTACATTTCCATTTGCTTTTGTTTTTTCACTTTCAATAAAATCATGGATATTATCAGTTTCTTTAATATTTACCATTTTACCATCAACAAAAATTCCTTTACTTGAAAAATCAATATTTACAGCACTAGTTTGAGCTGAATCTTGAATTATTGTTTCAGTTGTGTCCTGCTGTGTCGCTGTTTGAGCTGGGTCTTGACTTGTTGTTTGCGCTGGATTTTGTTGAGGTGCTGTTTGATTTAGGTCTTGACTTGTTGTTTTTGTCGAATCCTGTTGAGTTGCTGTTTGAGCTGGGTCTGTTTGCGTTGGATTTTGCTGTGTTGTTGATTGTTTATTAAATTTGTCTAATTTGTCTTTACCATATTTTGCTTCTAATTTTCCCATATATTTTAATGTTTTTGTTAAATTAGATTTATAACCACTTATCCTTTTTTTATTTCTAGCTAATTCATTATTAATTTTTTCTATATCTGTTAAATATTCTCTAATTTCAGGATCTGTTTCATCTTTGCCTTTTTCCCTTAATCTCTTTATTTCTTCTTCACGTACTCTTCTTTCTTCTAAAAGATGTTTTATTATATCTGGGTCTGATAATTTCTTTATCTTATCTTCATATTCCTGCTTTTTATTTTTTAAATCCTGATAAGTTTTTATAGTATTTTTAAATTCTTCATCCTTTTTGTCATTAATTGTTTTAATCCTATTTTGTAAAGTTTCAATTTCCTCGTTTAATTTTTTTATCTCGTCTTCCATACTTTTTATTTTATCATCCATAATTATTATTTCCTTTCTTTTTATATATTTATTTATCCTTAATACTGTACAATTCAACATCTTTATTATACCATAAACAGGATAAATTGTCAATATTTATGCAAATTGTTAGTAACTTTGATATGATTGATTTATGTAAATTATTAGTGACTTTGATTTTAAGTGAAAGATAACTTAAAATTCTCGGATTACAAATGAAAGGTATTTGATAAAAGAATCAATATATAGTTTTATCTTCTTTTTTTGTAAAATCTTCAAACTCTTTTATTGTCTCATCTCTATCAATGCATTTTAATTCTAAAATATTACTATCCTCAATATTTTTAGATAAATTGCCTATGAAATTATAGATAAAGTCATCTCTAAATCCAATCATACCAGCATCTTCCTTTGTATTGCCATAATATACTAGTTTTATGTTTGACCAAATAATAGCTGATAAACACATTGGACATGGATAACATGATGTATATATCTCGCAATCACTCAAATCATAAGATTTAATATTTTTACAAGCATCTCTTATTGCTTGTATTTCTGCATGTGCTGTTGGATCATTATTTGCTAAAACAAGGTTTGAACCTATTCCGATAATTTTTCTATTTTTCACAATACAGGCACCAAATGGGCCTCCTGCATTTGTTTTTATATTGTCTCTTGCCAAGTCTTTTGCTATTTTCATATATTCATTCATTGTACAAATTCCTCCATTCTAATGTATTTATTTTAAATAATTTTACATTATTTTTTTACATTATATCATATTTTATATTTATAAAACATCACTTATTAAAAAATTTTATATAAAAAAAGAAACTCATTTTTAAGAGTTTCTTTGTAATATTATATTCAATTTCAACATTTTTTATAAAATCTTTTTTCTTATTATTTTAATAACTTGACATTTTCTTAATTTTTTCTTCTAATTCTGGATTTTTTGAGGCTTCTATAGAAATTAATTTTCCAAGCTTAACCAAATTCCTTATATATTTTTCTTCTGTTTCTTTGTCCATTTTTTTATTTTCACTCATAATTACTTTTTTTGATATATTAGAAAACTTAATATATCATTTACTCCTTTCTTCTAAATTTTTTTTATTATCTCATCATATTGTTTTGAAATTTCGTCATATGAACCATGGTTTAGGTCTTCAACATTTGTGCTTACTTCTAAATCTGTTGGTATGTTTGATACTTTATTATATATAACAAAACTTACATCTTTGTATTTTTCTTTTATTCTTTTTAATGCATTATATATATTAGCATATACAAAAACACAGTCTTCTTTTCTTACATCTCTTCCAATACGTTTTGCTCTTTCTTTTATATTTTTCATAGATAATTCTAGTGTTGGATTTAACACAATAAAACTTGGAACTATACCATTTTCTAAAGCTGTTTCTATTTTTCCATCTATGGCTTTTGAAGTTATTGATCCCTCATATACTACACAATTTTCAAGTTCCTCTTTATTTTTTTCATATAATGATTGAATTAAAAATGATTTTCCAGAGCCATATGCTCCAGCGACAAATATACAATGATTAACTTTATTGTCAGAAATTGCTTGTTTGAATGCTAGTCCTGCTAAACATGCTGCACTATTTGATACAGCCAAGTTATACTTTCTTCTATATTCAATGTCATTTGCATAATTGTCATAAACTAATTTCATTAAGTCTGAACTAATATAGTTTCCATTTCTAGATTGTTCTAGTTTAATGTATTTTTTTAAATATTTTTCAGTATGTGTGCTTGTCTCTATTCTGGTTTCTTCTTCTACTTTAATCATGTCAGAATCTTCAAACCCTCTTTTCCATATACTATCAATAGGTATATTTTCCATATTAGTACCTCCATTTTTTCTCTTTTTTTAAACCTCAAATATTATATCATTTATTTAAGATATTTCAAATAGATTTTAAAAATATTTTCTAAATACTAATTGTTAAAAAATTTTTTACTTTCTACAGTTTTTATTAAATTAGGATATGGTTATTAAAATATTTGTTTATCTATTATAAACTCTTGTTCGCCCATATAACCAGGTGCTATTTGATATTTTTCAAACACAATTACAACTTTTCCATCAGAATTAATGTAAAAGTTTTGGTATTCATCTTCAATACCAGCAAAGCCATTTTCTTCTTTTGTAAAATACATATTATCTGGATTTTTACTTTTTTCTTCTATCTGTTTGTATATTGTTTCATCTACTATTTGTTTATAATCATTTCCCAAAACGTCTCTTAAATTTAAGTTTTTTCCAGTTTCTATGTCTATATTATAATAATATTTTTCTGTATATGCACTTGCTAAAGTTTCAGATTTTGTAATTACAAATGATACTACATCTTTACTTAAATAGCCTACATAATAATCTATTTTTATATTAATAGGTTGATAGTCTTCTTCTTTGCCACCTGTTTCAATAACTGCTTCTTTGTATTCGGCTGCTCTTTCTTCCGCTTCTTTTAAAACCTCATTCATTTTTAACATTATTTCATAGTTTATTCTTTTTTCTAATTCTGTATTTCCTGTATTTTCTATAGCTGGTATCTTAGCATTAACTAATTTCTCATTGTCTTTTTTTATATATTCATTTATTGTAAATACTTTAGCAACATCTCCTAAAACAGGTAATTCTGATATATTTGCTGCAAAACTAGGACTTATATTAATCATTAATATAAAAGTAAAAAATACACAACTAGCTGTTGATAGTGCATATTTTATATACTTAAAATCATACCTTTTTTTCTCATTTTCTTTTAAAACAGCTCTATTTACTATATTATTTAGTTGGTCTGGTATTTTTATTGCATTGTAAACAGTTTTTGCCTGCTCAATTTTTTTCACTTTAATTACATCCTTTCATTAATCTCTTTAATTCTTTTAATCCTTTGTATAATCTAGATTTAACTGTATTTTCATTAGTTTTAGTAACTTTCGCAATTTCTTCTATCTTCATATCCTCGAAATATCTTAGCATTATAACTGTTTTCAATTTTTCATTTAAACTTTGAATATATTTATAAACATCAATCTCTTCAGAAGTTATATTATCATTCCATTCTATTTTATCTTCTATTTCTTCCAACTCATAAGTAATGATTTTTTTATTTTTTTTTATATATTGCAGGCTTTCATTTATCAAAATTCGAAAAAACCAAGTTTTTACATATTTTTCTTCTTTTAAAGAACTTATATTTTTTAAAGCTTTTACTATTGACTCTTGAACTATATCTAATGCAGCTTCTTCGTTTTTTGAATAGCTAAATGCAATTCTATATAATTTTTCTTGATTATTTTTCACATAATCTATTAAAACTTCTTTAACATCTCGCACTTTATTTACTTCCTTTAACTGTTGATATTTTCTTTTATTATTGTTTCTGCTTTATCATAATCGTTTGAAATACATAAAATTAAATAATTTCCTTTAACTTTTAAATTATAGTTTTCTAATTTAAAAACTTCTTTAGGTAAATAGTCTTGAAAGTCTACTTTTCTTTCATCTATTTTTGCTTTAATTGATTTTTCCGCTTCATTTATATAATTTTTATCTAAGAATTCTATTATTAAAATTTCTTCTGCTGTTGCTCCTGTGCCAAGATATGAAACTATGTCTTTTATTTTATCATCATTTAAATTATATCTTTTTATTATACTTTCTCTATCTATAGTACTTAGGTTATCTTCAAATATTTGTGAATTAATTAAATCATCAGCTAATTTTTGCATATTTATATTAATTTCTGAATTTGATTTTTTTAAATTAGTTTCTATTCCTATAAAAATAATTATAATTATTAATATTATTACTGCTACTGCTATTATCTTTTTTTTCATTTCTATATTTCTCCTATTAAAGTTAATTATTTTTTAAACATTCTAACCATTTTAAACAATATTCTTTATTTAGATGAACTCCATCAGTACTTGCATCTTCAGGCAAATTACCATTTTTATCTGCAAGAACAGGAACTAAATCAATGTATTTAATTTTCTTTCTATTAGCCATTTCTTTAATTAATGAATTATACTCTGATATTTTTTTGTTATTATAAATACTATCATTATCTGATTTTGTCTTCGTAACAGGAATAATTGATTGTACTATAATTTTACAATTTGGTTTTATTTCTAGTATTTTATCAATTAAATTTTCGTAATCCTTAATAAATACACTACTGTATACCCAGCCCAATTCATTTATTCCAAGCATTATATATACTGTATCAATATTTTTGCTTTTCATGTCATCTAATATTGTTATTTTGTTACCAGAACTATTTGTTATAAACTTTTTGGTAACTGCTGTATCAACCATTAACCCTATTTTAGTATAGTCATTAACATTATTTAACCCTCCATACATTAATAATGCTTGTGTTCTTGAGTCTCCTATAAATGCTACATTACTTCCAAATTTACTATTATTATTTGAGGAGTTGCTATTATTGTTATTGATTTTATTATCTGTATTTTCTTTATTTCCTGTATTGTTTGTATTATTTGTATTATCTGTATTGTCTGTATTATTATTATCATTTACAATATTATCAGATTCTTTTGGTATGTCGTTATTCTCAGTATTATTTTGTTCATTATTATTTGTACTTTCATTTTTTTCTATATTAGTTTGTTCCTCATTTGACTCTTCATTGTTTGTTATATTATCTAATGGTTTTTCATTTACAGTTTCATTATTATTTTTTTCTATATTATTATCTTCAACTTTGGGTAAATTATCTTCTTCTTTTACGTTTGAAATATATTTAAAATTCTTTGTTAATAAGAAAACTACTATCAGCAATACTATTGTTATTATTGTTATTAAAAAAATTACTGCTCTAATATTAATTCTTTTTTTACTATTATTTATCATTATTTTATACCTCTTCTTTTGAAATTATTTTACTTCACTTTTATATATTAACACATTTAATTTTATTTTTACATCTTTTAGATTATTTAATTATTAAAAAAGTTTTAATTTTTTATAAAATTTTCAAAATTTTTTCTTATATATCTTTTGCCGTGAAAAAATCATATAAAAAAACCCCCTCCTATAGGAGGGAGCCCACATGCTGCTGTTACATTAAATTGAATTGAAACTTGATGATGAAATTAATTTAATTAGAGAGCGGAAACTGATTGCTGGAGACAATTGCTCCAGTCGAATCCACCTTGTAGGCAATCAAAAGAATGCCCTGGTTGATTTTCTTGGAGTATCCTTCCCCATTCAAG
>CALYBE010000043.1 GCA_944393735.1 uncultured Clostridia bacterium | reverse complement strand
GGTGGAAGAACAAGTAGTAGGACTCAACAAGCACGAGGACCACGTAAAGGTGCAGACTTAAATTTAAATATGGAAATTACATTTGAAGAGGCTTATTTAGGAGTTGAGAAAGAAATAACAATAACAAGACCAGAAACATGTCAAGTTTGTAATGGAACTGGAGCAAGACCAGGAACTTCTGTATCAAGATGCTCTGTATGTAACGGAACTGGTACTGTAAGAACAGTACAAAATACAATACTTGGAAGAATGCAAACAACAACAACTTGTACAAATTGTCATGGAACTGGTGAAGTTATAAAAGAACCTTGTGATAATTGTAAAGGAAAGGGAACTGTAAGAAAACAAGTAAAATTAAAAGTAAAAATTCCTGCAGGAATAGATGATAATCAAACAGTAGTATTAAGAAATGAAGGAGAACCAGGAGAAAAAGGTGGACCAAGAGGAAATTTATATATAACAGTTAGAGTAAAAAAGAGTAATATTTTTACAAGGCAAGGTAATAATGTTATGTGTGAAATTCCAATCACAATTACACAAGCAACCCTTGGAGCATACTTAAAAATTCCGATGGTTGATGGAAGTTATGAATATTTTACAATCCCTGAAGCTACACAAACTGGAACAAAGTTTACAATTAAAGATAAGGGATTTAAATCATTGAATTCTGCTTCTAGAGGAAATTTCATATTTACAGTTACTGTTCAAACACCAAAACGCTTAAGTAAAGAACAAAGAGAATTATTAGAACAATTAGCTAAAACTATGAATGAGCAACCACCAGTTAGAAAAAGAGGAATTTTTGGTTAAGAAATGTAAAATAATTAAAAGTAAAATTTAATAAGTTTCAGTATATAAGAAGAGGTTTCAACCCCTTCTTTTTTTATCTCCTTAGTAAAATCATCCTAGAAAATCTTGGTCTTGCATTTTATATGCAAAATCGTTGACAATGAAATAAAAAATAGATATAATAAAATAGGTAAGAAGGAGGAACACAAATGAAAATACAAGAATTAGCAATAATATTTATAATAATAATTTTACCTATATCATTAGTACTATCATTTTTTACGCAACATCAGATACAGGCAATAAATATACAAACACAATATGATTCAAAACTTACTGAAGCAACAACAGATGCTTTAATGGCATTTCAATTAAATACAGCAAACAGTTCAACATCAGATATAGCAAATTCAAAAATTAGAGATATAGAAGCATCAATCTCGACATTTAAAGCATCATTAAAATCTACATTTAATATGAATGGATACACTGAAGAAGAAATGAACCAATATATACCAGCCTTAGTATATACGATGTATGATGGCTTTTACATATATTCAAGATTTGAAAATCAAAATTATTTGTATGAAATAACAGATGAAGGAGATGTAACTACAAACCCTATAGATAACAATGGTGAAAATATATTTGGATTAAAACCATATATACCATATAGTGTAAGATATAAAAGAGGAAACATAGATGTAGTAATAACATATGCATTAGATAATTACATTTCAATAAGAGGAACAATAAATGGAAATTATATAGATGACTCAGGATATTTAATAGATGGAATTGAACCTGGAACATATGGAGAAGGAAACCCTAATGGAAATATATCTTATAATGGAGTAAGTATAGAAAATGAAGTATTGGAAGAATACCTTCCAATAAATGGTGGAGGATACTTTAAATATATAGAGTTTGATGGAACAAAATATTATTTAGACACAACAGGAGCTAGGCAAAGGGTAATATACTTTATGAACCAAAACTTAATGGTACAAGCAGTAGAAGGAACAGATACATTTAATCAATATAAAGACTTGATAGAAAATAATAGATTAGCTAAACAATATTATAAAGAAGCCTATGAATTTACACAAAGAGTAAAAAATGATTATGGTTTAGATGACTTAACATATGGTGACGCAGTAGATATATTCGAATATGTTGTTAATAGAGATGGTTCATATACTGAAAGATATATATGGGAAGGAAATACAACAAAAATATTTGACTTTAATACGACTACAGATTATACAAAAAACATTGAATGTGATAAATCAAATTTTAACCAACATAGATTAGCAGTTATAAGAAACAAAATAGAAACAAACTTATCAATAGCAATATCAAACTTCAATTCAATAGGAAACAATGATTTCCGAATGCCAAACCTAACAGAAGAAGAATGGGAAAGAGTAATGAACAATATATGTTTAATAAGCTTCGTACAAGGACTAGATGTTGGTGGAAATATTTACAATGGATATACAATAATAAACAACTCAGAAAGTAAAGAAATAGTACAAGAAGAAAACATATATATACTAGGAACAGATTGGTTTTACCACAGAATAGGAGACCATTATTTAGAAAATACAGGAGCAGGAGTTATAGGAAGTACAGGTAGTACATCAACTACTCCAGCAATCCCAGCAATTGCAGCAAATTCAGCAGGAAGATTTAATTTAGACTTTAATAGACAAAGTCTGATAGAAGAAGATGGAATAATAAAATATTACTATCCATTAAAAGATTTTTATGCATCATATGATAGTGTAGTAAGTAGGCAAAATGTAACAGCATTTGATGATATATATGCATATATAATAGACCAAAAGAATAGAGGAAATATAAATTTAGCAACAGCGTTTTATACAGCATTAGGTAGGGAAAGATATGGAATGTATAAGGACAATTCAAAGTTGTTAAATACATAATAAAAACTTAAATAATAAAGTAAAATTGGAAAATTATTTAAACAAAAAAGTAAATGAGGAAAGGATTAAAACAGAACATGAGTAAAAAGCGAATTGTAACAGGAGATAGGCCAACAGGAAGATTGCACATCGGACATTATTTTGGCTCATTAAAAAGCAGAGTAGAAATGCAGGAAAAAGGAGAATATGAACCATATATATTAGTTGCAGATGTTCAAGCATTAACAGATAATTTCAATAATCCAGAAAAAGTAAGAAATAATGTAAGAGAAGTAGTAATGGACTATTTATCTATTGGAATAGACCCAAAAAAAACAACAATATATATACAATCATTAATACCTGAAACAGCTGAACTAACAGTTTTCTATTCAAACTTAGTAACAATAGCAAGACTAGAAAGAAATCCAACAGTAAAAACAGAAATTGCTCAAAAAAGAGATTTATTTGGAGAAAGTGTTACATATGGCTTTTTGGGTTACCCTGTAAGTCAAGCGGCAGATATAACAGCAATGGATGGAACACTGATTCCTGTAGGAGAAGACCAATTACCACTTATAGAACAATGTAGAGAAATTGTAAGAAAATTTAATAGTATATATGGTGAAGTTTTAAAAGAACCAGAAGCAGTACTTTCAGAAGGAAAAAGAATAAAAGGATTAGACGGAAATGAAAAAATGGGAAAATCACTTGGAAATGCAATATATTTGTCAGACCCAGAAGAAGTGGTAAACAAAAAAGTAATGAGTGCTAAAACAGACCCAAACAGAATAAAAAAGGATGACTTAGGAAATCCTGATATATGTATGGTATATTATTATCATAAACTATTTAGTACTGACGAAGAATGTAAAGCAGTTTGTAAAGAATGCAAAGAAGGAAAAAGAGGTTGTGTGGCTTGTAAAAAACAACTTGCCAAAAATATAAATTCAACACTAGAGCCTATAAGAGAAAAAAGAAAATATTATGAAGAAAGACCAGAATTAATTGATGATATATTAAAAAAAGGTACAGAAAAAGCAAGAAAAACAGCAAAAGAGACAATGAAAAAAGTAAAAAAAGCAATGATGCTTGATTACTTTGAATAAACTGAAGAATGATCGAAATTTGATTTAGAAAATAATTGTAAGAATTTATAAAGGAAGGTATTAAATTATGGGATTATTAGATAGATTCAAAAAAAGAAAAGTAGATAATAGAGTCACAAAAGATGAAGAAAATGATTGGTATTTTTTAACAGCTTCAAATGGAGATGAAATATCATTATTTGGAATCGAAAAACTTGGAACAATTAAACATACAAACAATGATAGAACAGAATTAATGTTAGGTAGGATAATACAGCAAGAAAAAGATAAGACACTTTATATGCATTCTGCAGACTTTTTGGGATTTGAATTACCAGAAGGACTACAAATTAGTGATGCAATTATGAAAGCTGTAATGAAAGAATATGAAAGAGAATATCAAGGAACTAAAAGTAATCAAAGAACACTTTATATTGGTAGATTAATTAATGATAGAAATTCATATATGTTTGGAAAGAAAAGCCAGGTAGTGCAAAACATGCTTGGACCTATTGTTGATGTAAAAAGAAAAGAATTACAAGCTATGCTTCGAAATCAAAATCAAGAACAACGAAGAATTTTAGACGAACAATCAAGAAAATACAGAGAAGCAGTAAAAGCTAGTACAGATAGATTCTTGAAAAGGAAAGAAAAAGATAGAGAACAAAGAAAGCAGAATCCAACACTAAAAGAAGTAGATTTAGGAATACCTCTAAAAGAAAACGGAAAAAGACTTGAAAACTATGATGGTGTAAACATCAATACAGGAGATATTCTTAGATTAAGAAGAGTAAATAAAATAGGTAAAGATGGTAGTGGAACATATCTTTATTCTGCATATTTAACAAATGTCTCAAATGATGAAGCTATAGAATATTTAGGAAAAAATCCAAATGGATATGCTGTATGTTTTGAAATGCAAAAGAGACTTTCAGACGTTGTAAAAAATGGAAATACTGATGAAATAGTACAAGTATTAAAATTATTATCAGATGAAAGAAATTTTGAAAATGATGAAAAATTAACTTATGCAGGAGAAATAGATAAAAATGGTCAAGCAATTCGAAGGCCAGAATCAACTTCAAATGCTATAAGATTAAAAGTTCAAGATATGCAAAGAAAATTTGAAATAGCAATGCAACAAAGAAGAGAAGGAGAGCAAAGATAATTAATAAAATTAATTCTTGAGTCTGGTACTAAAAATATGGTAACAAAAAAATAAAATAATAATGGAGGAATCATGTTTACAGATTATGCAAAAATAACCATTAAATCAGGAAATGGCGGTGACGGAGCAGTCACATTCAGAAGAGAAAAATATGTAGCAGCTGGAGGACCAGACGGTGGAGATGGAGGAAGAGGTGGAAACATCTATTTTAGAGTTGATCCAAATGCAAATACATTAGTAGATTTTAGATATACAAAAAAATTTAAAGCCCAGAACGGAGAAAATGGAAGTGGCTCAAACAAATATGGAAAAGCTGGAGAAGACTTATATATAGATGTTCCAATTGGAACAATAATTAAAGATGTAGAAACTGGAAAAATAGTTGCAGATTTATCTAAAGAAGGGCAAGTTGAACTTGTATTAAAAGGCGGAAGAGGTGGAAAAGGAAATTCACATTTTGCAACATCAACAAGACAAGTACCTAGATTTGCACAAGCAGGAGAAGATGGAGAAGAAAAAGAAGTAATATTAGAATTAAAGTTACTTGCTGATGTAGGACTATTAGGATTTCCAAATGTAGGAAAATCAACATTTCTATCAGTTGTTACAGATGCAAAACCTAAAATTGCAAATTACCATTTTACAACACTAGAACCAAACCTTGGAGTAGTAAAAACAAAATCTGGAGATAGTTTTGTAATTGCTGATATTCCCGGAATAATAGAAGGTGCAAGCGAAGGAGTAGGACTTGGAATTCAATTTTTGCGTCATGTTGAAAGAACACGTCTATTATTACATGTGATAGATGTATCTGGAGTAGAAGGAAGAAATCCAGTTCAAGATTATTACACAATAAATGAAGAATTAAAAAAATATTGCGAAAAATTAGCAAGTAGAAAACAAATAATTGTTGCAAATAAGATTGATATAATGCAGGACGATACAGGACTTAAGGAATTAGAAAAATTAGCTAAAAAAGAGAATTTGGAACTTTACAAAATTTCTGGAGTTACAGGACAAGGTGTTCCAGAACTTCTAGATAGAGTTTCAGAAGTATTAAAAACTTTACCAAAAGAAGAATTGGTAGAAAAAGAAGAGAGAGTTGTTTATACATTAGAAGATGATAAAGATGACTTTACAGTAAGAAAAGAAGGAGATATGTTCATAATCGAAGGAAAAGCAATAAATAAATTAATGGGAAGAATAAATATGGATGATAATGAATCAATGTATTATTTCCAAAAGAATTTAAAATCAATGGGAATCGAAGATGAACTAAAAAGACAAGGAATAAAAGAAGGAGATTTAGTAAAAGTATTGAATTGGACGTTTGAGTGGTATGAATAAGAAGGAATAAAAAAATGGGAAATATCGTATTATTAGATGATTTAACAATTAATAAAATAGCGGCAGGTGAAGTAATTGAAAGACCATTAAATGTCGTTAAAGAAGTAGTAGAAAATTCAATAGATGCCGGAGCAACCCAAATAATTATTGAAATAAAAAAAGGCGGAAAACAGCTCATAAAAGTAATAGACAATGGAAAAGGAATAAAAAAAGACGATATGGAGCTATCACTTGAAAGACATGCAACATCAAAAATAAGGAAAGTTGAGGATTTAGAACATACTTATTCTATGGGATTTAGAGGAGAAGCATTAGCTAGTATTGTATCAGTTTCAAAATTAACTATGATTTCTAGAACAAAAGAAGATGATTATGGAACAAAACTTATAGCAGAAGCAGGAAACATATTGGAAGCAGAAGAAGTAGGAGCACAAATAGGAACAACAATAATAGTAGAAAATCTATTTTTCAATGTTCCAGTTAGATATAAGTTTTTAAAACAAGATGCAACTGAATTTAAATATATTAAAGAATGGGTGCAAAAAGAAGCTTTCGCAAATCCATCAGTTTCTTTTAAATTAATAAATGAGGGGAAAACAGTATTCCAATCAAGTGGAAATGGAAACATAGAAGATATAGTATATTCAATTTATGGAAAAGACATAAAAGAAAATATTGTTAAAGTAAATTATGAAGAAGATAATATTAAGGTTACAGGAGTAATTGGAAATACTACAATTGCAAGAGATACAAGAAAAGGTCAAATAATATTTTTAAATAGAAGAAATATAAAAAATCAAATATTAACAAATAGTGCTGACCAAGCATTTAAAGGAAGCACAGGTATAGGAAAATATGGATTTTTTATCTTAAATCTAGAAATGCCAGCAAATTATTATGATATAAATGTACATCCAACAAAAATGGAAGTCAGATTTGCAGATGAAAATAAAATATACAAAATATTTTATCATGCCATAAAAAATGCAATACTTAGTAAAGAATTCCTTGGAAATGCTGAAACAGAAACTCATAATGAAGAATATATTGAAAATGAATTCGAATTTTTAACTAATCACTTTGAAAATGAAACAAAATCAAATAATGAACAACAGTCTAATAATGATAGTAAAGTTTTACAACAAAATATTAAACAAGAAAGTAGTAATATTGAAGGAAAAAAATATGGTATTGCTGAAAGATTAATAAATCCAAAAGGAATTAATAGTTCTGGCAATTTACTAGAAAAAGATTTAAAAAATTCATCAGAACTTATAAGAAGAGAAGAAAAAAGAAAAGTAGACTACAAATATATAGGTATTTTATTTAGAACTTATATAATAGCAGAAATAGGAAATGAAATATATCTAATTGACCAACATGCTGCACATGAAAGACTATTATATGAGCAGATAAAAGAAAATTATAAAAATAATATAAGTAGTAATAGCCAGATGATGTTAGTACCAGAAGTATTTAACTTAACACATAAAGAAATTGAATTTGTAAAAAAGAATATTGAACTATTCCAAAATTATGGATTTGATATAGAATTGTTTGGAGATAAAGCAGTTAAAGTTAATGGTGTTCCAGACATAGAATATAGGTCAAAAAGCAAAAATGTATTTTTAGAAGTACTTGATGAAATGATAACAAATGAAAGAAGTTCAATGAAAGATGTTGAAGAGAGATTTGTTGCAACTGTTGCCTGTAAAGCAGCTGTTAAAGCTAATATGGATTTAACACCACAAGAAGTGGAGTATCTAATTCAAAATTTACTTACTCTAAAAAATCCATATACTTGTCCACATGGTAGACCTACAACAATTAAATTTTCTAAAGATGATTTTGGAAAGTTAAAAAGTTAACTTTTTACTAAATAATAATTTATTATAAAAAATGTTATATATTAATATTTTTTGACAAAACATAGCTAGAGTGTAACAATCCGGGTCTTGTCTGCAAATTATTAATATATAACTTTTTTTTATTATTAGAAAGTAGTTTAAATAATATTTTACATAAATACTTGATTTTTCAAGCAAAATACATTATAATTGACATATATTTTTAGAGATAATAATGAAATTGTTTAATTTAGAAAAATTGGATTTGCGATTTCGAAAAAGAAAGGAATGTGAGCTATTATGCAAGAAAACAACAACAATCAAAATCAAGAATTAGACGAAAATCATCTAATTCAAATAAGAAAAGACAAATTAAAAGAATTACAGGAACAAGGAAAAAATCCATTTGAAATAACAAAATTTAATAGAACAAATTCAGCAGGAGAAATAAAATCAAATTATGAAAAATTTGAGCAAAAAGATGTATCTGTTGCTGGAAGAATAATAGCAAAAAGAATAATGGGAAAAGCATCATTTTGTACAATACAAGACAGCAATGAAAAAATCCAAAGCTATGTAAGTATAAATGATTTAGGTGAGGAAAGCTACAAAGAATTCAAAACATATGATATAGGAGATATTATAGGAATAACAGGATTTGTATTTAAAACAAGAACTGAAGAGATTTCTGTACATGCCAAAGAAGTTACATTATTATCTAAATCATTACGTCCATTACCAGAAAAATTCCATGGATTAAAAGATGTAGATTTAAGATATAGACAAAGATATGTAGACTTAATAATGAACCCAGAAGTTAAAGAAACATTTATAAAAAGAAGCCAAATAATAAAAGAAATTAGAAGAATATTAGATGAAAAAGGTTATCTAGAAGTTGAAACACCAGTATTAAACACAATATCTGGTGGAGCAACAGCTAGACCATTTATAACACATCATAACACACTAAATATAGATATGTATTTAAGAATAGCATTAGAATTAAATTTAAAAAGATTAATAGTGGGTGGATATGATAAAGTATATGAAATAGGTAGAGTATTCAGAAATGAAGGTATGGATATAAGGCATAATCCAGAATTCACAGAGCTAGAATTATATGCAGCATATGAAGATTTTAATGACATGATGGATATAACAGAAGAATTATTTCAAAAATGTGCAATGAAAGTATGTGGAACAACAAAAATAAATTATCAAGGACAAGAAATTGAATTAGGTGGAAAATGGAAAAGAATTACTATGATAGACAGTATAAAAGAAGTTACAGGAATTGACTTTAATACAATTAATACAGACGAAGAAGCCGTAGCTTTAGCTAAAGAAAGAAAAATAGAAATCCCAGCAGGAAAAGAAACAAGAGGAAATATTATAAGTTTATTCTTTGATGAATATGTTGAATCAACATTAGTTCAACCAACATTTATATATGAATATCCAATAGAAATTTCACCACTTGCTAAAAAATCAACAAAAGATCCAAGAATGGTAGAAAGATTTGAAGCATTTATTGGAGGAAGAGAATATGGAAATGCCTTTTCTGAATTAAATGACCCAATTGACCAATATGAAAGATTTAAAGAAGAAATAAAAGCTAGAGAAAATGGTGATGAAGAAGCTGGAATGATGGATGAAGATTACATTAATGCCTTAGAATATGGATTACCTCCAACAGGTGGTCTTGGAGTAGGAATTGACAGACTTATAATGTTACTTACAAATAATGACTCAATTAGAGATGTATTACTATTCCCAACAATGAAACCATTGGCATAGAACATTAGCAAATTAAAAATAAATCTTAATAAATACTAAAAACTCTTAATATGTTGCAAATAGCGAGTTATAGACAATATAAAAAGAATAGGAAAATCTAATAAAAATTAATGAATTTTAATAAATTTATTCTAGTAGCTGTAAAATAGCTGTAAAGATTTAAAGAGATTTAAAGGCTTTTAAAGAGTTTTTATAAGTTAATAACTGTAATAAATACAAAATAAAAATAGAAAATGTAGTTATTGAAATAATATCTAACATATAGAAGTTAATTTAGAAATAAGTTAGCTTCTTTTTTATTGCCTCAAAAATAATTTTAAGGAGGTAAAAGTAGATGAAAAAAACAATTTATGATTTTGAAAGAAAATACGAAGTTCAAGATGAACTTTTAAATGAGGGAGCTTTAGAAGGATTAGATGAAAGGACATTGCATGAGACAATAAAGGCAATGTTAATAAATACAATTAAGTTTGAAAAAATACCTATGTCAGTAGAAAGACAAAAGGCTATATTACAAGAGCAAATAAATGATATAACTAGTGGAATAGCTGAAGAAAAAGCTAATAAAGGAGAATATTATACAATTAAGCAATTAGAAAAAACAAAAAGATCTTTAGAAACAAGACTTGAAAAGTTAAATAAACAAGAGAGAAAAGATGATGTAGTAACCTTTGAAGAATTAGGAGTTGACAAGCTATTCGTAGATGAGGCTCATAATTACAAAAATTTATTTTTATACACCAAAATGCGTAATGTGGGTGGCATTGCTCAAACGGAAGCACAAAAATCTACTGATTTATTTATGAAATGTAGATATTTAGATGAGATTACAAATGGAAAAGGGACAGTATTTGCGACAGGAACACCAGTTTCAAACAGTATGGCAGAGTTGTACACTATGCAAAGATATTTGCAATATGATGAATTAAAGAAGAACGGACTTGACCATTTTGATAATTGGGCTAGTACATTTGGAGAAACAGTAACAGCGATAGAATTGGCACCTGAGCGGAACTGGCTATAGAACTAAAACTAGATTTGCTAAATTTCATAATTTGCCAGAGTTAATGTCAATGTTTAAAGAAATAGCTGATATTCAAACAGCTGATACTTTGAACTTACCAATACCAGATTTTGAAAATATAAATGTAGTAGTAAAACCAAGTGAAATACAACAAGAAATGGTGCAACAATTAGGAGAAAGAGCAGAAAATATCAGAAATGGAGCAGTAGATGCAACACAAGATAATATGCTTAAAATTACTAATGAAGGAAGAAAACTTGCTTTAGACCAAAGACTTATGAATCCTTTATTACCAGATGCAGAAAGCAGTAAAGTTAACTCTTGTGCAGATAATATTTATAGAATATGGAATGAAAATCAAGATAAAAAATCAACACAGATGGTATTTTGTGATTTATCTACACCAAAAGACTTGAAAGGTTATGAAAAAGAAGAGTTTACAGATGTATATAATGAATTAAGAAAAAAGCTAATTCAAATGGGAATACTACCAAATGAAATAGCTTTTATTCATGAGGCAGATACAGAGGTAAAAAAGAAAGAATTATTTAGCAAAGTAAGACAAGGAACAGTAAGAGTGCTTATGGGATCAACACAAAAAATGGGAGCAGGTACTAATGTTCAAGATAAATTAATTGCGACTCATCATTTAGACTGTGCATGGAAACCGTCAGATTTAACTCAAAGAAATGGTAGAATGATTAGACAGCATAATGATAATAAAAATGTATATGTTTATTACTATGTAACAGAGAAAACATTTGATAGCTATATGTACCAATTAGTAGAACAAAAGCAAAAATTCATATCTCAAATAATGACATCAAAGACTCCAGCACGAACTATGGAAGATATTGATGATAAGGCTCTAACTTATGGCGAAATCAAGGCACTAGCTACAGGAAACCCATTAATTTTGGAAAAAACAACACTAGATACAGAAGTTTCAAAACTAAAATTGTTGAAACAAGAATTTATGAATCAAAGATATTCGTTGCAAGATAAAGTTATAAAATATTTTCCAGAAGAAATAGCAAGACTAAATAATAAAATAGCTGCAATGGAAGAAGATACAGTAAAATTAGAAGAATATACCAAACCTAATAAAGACGGATTTTCTCCTATGAAATTAGAGGGTATTATATATTCTGAAAAGCAAGATGCAGTTAAAAAATTATTAGAGTGTGTACAAA
>CALYBE010000042.1 GCA_944393735.1 uncultured Clostridia bacterium | reverse complement strand
ACAAAGAAGGAATCATTACACTAACAGGACTCAGACAAGGAAAAATAATTGTAACAGAAATTAAAACTCAAAGTCAGTATGTTTTAAATAAAAATCAGATCGAGATAGAAATAGAATATAATGATTTGGAAACAATAGACATAACCAATTCTTATAAAACAGGAAATCTTAAAGTTATAAAATTAGATAAAGATAATAAAGAAATAGCATTAGAAAATGTAGAATTTGATTTAATAGATTCTAATGGAAATATTGTAAAACATTTAATTACAAATGAAAATGGAATTGCAGAAGCTAAAAACTTAAAAATTGGAAATTATATTTTAAGAGAGAAAAAAACTCAGAAAGAATATAAATTAGCAATAGATGAAAATGTTACAATCGAGTGGGGAAAAACTATTGAGATAATAGTCGAAAATGAAAAAATGAAAGGTCAAATAAAAATTATTAAAACAAGTGAAGATGATAATTTGATAACAGGTGAACTAGCTGGAACAGCTATTCAGAATGTAAAATTTGAAATATATGATTCTAATTATAATTTAGTTGAAGAAATAATTACAGGAGAAGATGGTATAGCAACAACAAAATTATTACCTGTAGGAAAATATATAATAAAAGAAGTAGAAACAGGAAAACATTATTTATTAAATGAAGATGAAATGGAGGTGGAGATTACAGAAGATGGTGAAATTATAAAAATTGAAATAACTAACAAATCTGAGATTCCTCCTCCAGAAATAAAGAGATTGCCTGTGACAGGATACTAAATTAAACATTGAATCTGCCACTATATCTTCTATAATTTTAAAATACTATCTAAAGATAGCTTAATCATATTGTTAAGACCTGTTTGACGTTCTTCTGGAGTTGCCACATCTGTGATATATTTTGAATCGACAACACTCATTAAACAAGCAGCTTTTTTATTTAATACTTTAGCTACATAGAAAAGAGCAAAAGCTTCCATCTCCGCACTAATAGGATTTAATTCTTTAGGAATTCTATTTAAAAATTTATTAACATCTGTCATATAAACATCAAAACAATCTGTGCAAACAGTATTACCAACATAGAGATTTATATTATTTTCTTTTGCTGTATTTATAATTATATTATCTAAATATTTATCACTTGAAACCATGTGACAGTCTTCATTGTTTAAAGTTAAAGCAAAATTACTTTCTGAATATACATTTTCTGATAGAATAATATCAAATAATTTTAATTCTGGCTTATATGAGCCACAAGAACCAATACGAATTATGTTTTCAACTTCATAAAATTTATATAATTCATAAGAATATATTCCCATACTTGGCATTCCCATTCCAGATGCCATTACAGTTATTTCTTTTCCTTTATATTTTCCTGTAAAAGCATACATTCCTCTTACAGAATTTACAAGTTTGTATTCATCTAAAAAAGTTTCTGCAATATATTTTGCACGAAGTGGATCTCCTGGCATAATTACTGTTTTTGCAATATCTCCTAAATTTGCTTCATTGTGTGGTGTAGACATAATTTTTTCCTCCTTAATTTATTTTTTCTTAAATTTGAATTTTATATTTCTGTAATCTTCATGTTAAATTTGTCTTCAAATACTTTCTTTTTTGCAATATATTCTTTGGTTTTCAGACCCTTAACATCAATAACTTCATAAGAATTGTCAGTATTAAAAACAACAAAATCTGCTTTGTATTTTAGACCAGGTGCAAGCATAAATGTGGGTTGTAAGCAAAAGCCATTAATTTCTTTGGCTTGTAGCCTTAGTTTTAGTCCACAGTAATAGTCTGCTTCTTTTTGACTATCAAATGTGTGGCCATCTATTGATGTTTTTTTGGCTTTATATTTTGTTTTTCTGTTTTTGGTATTTGTATAATTTTTATATTCATCAATACTCCAATGTTCCATTTGTATACCTCGCATAAAAAATTATTTTTTATATAGTATTTCTATTAGTTATATATTAATATTTTTTGGCAAAAACATATCTGGGGTGTAACAATCAGGGGTTTGCCTGCAAAATATTAATATATAACTATTTGTAATATTATATATATATTAATATTTTTTGGCAAAAACATATCTGGGGCTTAACAATCAGGGATTGTCCTGCAAAATATTAATATATAACTATTTTTCAATATTTTATATATTTAATATCATATGTATAAGTGTATTATATACTAAAAAAAATTAAAGTGCAATATGAAGATTTAGGTTTTAAAAAGAGTTAATTTTTAAACTTTAACTAATGGAAAAAATTGCAAATATTGTTGAATTTTTCTGATATTTGTGGTAAAATAATATACACGCATGTACGTAGTAAATTTATAGGTTAATATTCGAATCATACTTTGGAGGTGTCACACATGAAAAAAAGATTCGATTTTCTGAAGTTTCGGAAAAAATTAATGAAAGTACAAACTATAATACTGAAATTTTTGGGAATATTATTTTTTTGGAAATTACTAGGTTTGCCAGCAGTTATTACACTATATGTCGTTAATTATGTTCTGTTTTGTATAGAAGATAAAGTCAGAACAAAAAATGAAAAGTCATTAAGTGATGATGAAAAATTTAGTAATGCATATCACGAAGCTGGACATGTTGTAATGTTTAAATTTTTTAATTGGAAGGTTAGAGAAGCTACTATCACTCCAAATAAAAATAATGATGGTCATGTAATAGCAGACGATTATACGAGAAAATACACTACCAAGAAAAAACTTGAAGAAGAAATAATGATTTTTTTAGGGGGAAGAGTTGCAGAGAGTTTGGTCCTTGATGATATTGATAATGGATCCAATGATGATTTAAATCAAGCTACATCTATTGCATTAAAAATGATTACTGAGTACGGAATGGATAGCGAAATAGGTCCAATTTCAATTTCTAAGAATCCTAAAGAAGATTTCCTGCCACTTAGTGAGGAAATGAATAACAAAATATGGAAAAAAACTCTTGAAAACTTGAAAGAACTTGAAAAGAAAACAAAAAGGATTTTGGTAGCAAATAGAGATTTTCTTGATATAATTGCTCATAATTTACTTGAGTATAATACCATATCAGGTGAGAAAATAGAAAATCTCTACCAGCAGTATTTAAGTGAACATGAAAAACCAGAGAATGTAAAAATTTAAAACCTATAAAATAGTTAGACCCCTGTCAAAATGACAGGGGTCTTTATTCCTGTGATTACAAAATTTATTTAGAATGAATAAAAAGTCATTTTATATTTGTTTGAAAAGAAGTATAATATATAAAAAAGTAGAAAAAACATAACATTTTAGTATATTGTAAAAAAAACTGAAACCAACTACTATCCAGATTCGTATATAAAGAAAGGAGAAGATGATGAAAAAAATATTATTAGTAGAAGATAATGAGACAATTATATTAGGATTAAAATACTCATTAGAACAAGAAAATTTTGAAGTAGAAGTCGCTAAAAATGTAGTAATGGCAAAGTCAAAAATAAAAAAACAAGATTTTGATTTGTATTTGTTAGACATAGCTTTACCAGATGGAGAAGGATATGAAATATGTAAAGAAATAAAAGAAAAAGAAAACCTACCCGTAATATTTTTAACAGCAAAAGATGAAGAAACTGATGTTGTACAAGGTCTAGATATGGGTGCAGATGACTATGTAGTAAAGCCTTTTAGAACAAGAGAATTAATATCAAGAATAAATAGTGTTCTTAGAAGATATGAGAAAAATACAAAAAATGAAAATCTAATTAAGTGCCAAAATATCATTATAGATAATAATACAGCAAAAGTTTATAAAGATAATGAAGAAGTATTTCTTACAAGCTTAGAATACAAAATTTTATTATTACTATTTACAAACAAAGGATTATTAGTAACAAGAGAACAGATTTTAGACAAAATTTGGGATGTAGCAGGAAACTTTGTAAATGATAATACACTAACTGTATATATCAAAAGAATAAGAGAAAAAATAAATGATAAAGATGGAAAGATTATTCAAACAGTTAGAGGAATAGGATATAGAGTTACAGAAAAATAAGAAAGGAGAAGATGTTTTATTAGTTAACATCTACAAGAAAAAATGAAAAATACAAAACTTATAACTTTAATAACTTTAGTAACATTAATTGTAATGATTTCAAATGTAATAGTAACTATGAATCAATTTAAAGACTTTCAAAATAAAGTAAATTTAGTAATAGCGAACATTGTAGGAATAATAAGAGAAAAATATCCTGAAATAAATGAGGAAGAAGTTATCTCTATTCTAAATATGAAAGAAAATTCATTAACAACAGGATATAATATTCTGGAAAAATATGGTATAAATACAAATGAAATTTATGCTATTGATGGAATGGAAAAACAAGAAAAAGATACAATAGTAACAAATATTATTAGTATAATAATATTATTTGTCATTATAATTATTATTTTATTCATAAATTCAAAGATAAGAAAAAGGAATATACAAAGCATAATTAAGTACATAGAGGAACTTAATAAAAAAAATTACAATTTACAAATTGAAAAAAATTCAGAAGATGAATTAAGCAATTTAAGTAATGAATTATATAAAATTACAGTAATGCTAAAAGAACAAGCTGAAGCATCACTTAAAGACAAGAAAGCTTTACAAAATTCTTTAGAAGATATTTCACATCAGCTTAAAACGCCATTAACATCAATCTCCATAATGTTAGATAATATAAGGGAAAATCCTAATATGGATGAACATACAAAACAGAAATTTATATATGAGATTAACAGGCAAATTGAATGGATAAATTGGTTAGTTATTTCTTTATTAAAATTATCTAAATTAGACTCAAATACTGTCACATTTGTAAAAAGAAAAATTGAGGTAAAAAAATTAATAAAAAATGTAATACAAAATTTAGCAATTCCACTAGATATAAAACAACAAAAAATAATAGTAAATGGAAAATCTCTTATAGAAACTATAGATTATAATGAATCTAAAATATTAAACAATAAATTAGAATCTTCTGAAAAAGAAAAAAATACTACTACAGATGTTAAATTTATCGGTGATTATAACTGGGAACTTGAAGCTATTACAAATATCATAAAAAATTGCATAGAACACACACCTGAAAATAAAAACATATACATTAACTTTGAAGAAAATAATTTTTATACAAAAATTACAATCAAAGATGAAGGAGTGGGTATAGACAAAGAAGATATTAAACACATTTTTGAAAGGTTTTATAAAGGAAAGAATTCAAGTGAAAATAGTGTTGGAATTGGACTTGCTTTAGCAAAATCTATTATAGAAAAAGATAATGGATATATCTTATGTTTTTCGAAAAAAGAAGAAGGAACAACTTTTGAAATAAAATATATGAAATAAAAAACAAAAGATTTTCTTGCAATTACTTTCAAAAAATAATATGTCGGTTTTTTGTATCATTTTATATAATTTATTGTGTAGAAACTTGAGGGTTACTGATCAGACATAATTTTGTAGAAAAGTCCGAAATGTTGATATATAAATATTTTTATCAAAAACATAGCTAGGGTCTTCCTATAAGTCTTTGATGAAAAAATATTTATATATCAACATTTCGGACGATTTAAGTTTATGTCTTACTGAATTGTAACATTTGAGGAATATATTTGTTAGAAAATGCGGTCAGAATATTGACAAGATATTACGAATATGATAACCTAGTATCGAAAACTAGATAGATTAAATCTAGTTTTATATGATTTAATACGAAAGGAAGCATATAAAAATGGAAAAAGAAAGATATTTCAAATCAGTAAATTGCAGGACAATAAAAGAAATAATTTACCATTCAGCAAAGGAATTTGCAACAAATATAGCATTCGTAATAAAACACAAAACAGACAAAGAAGTTTCATATGAAAACATTACATTTAAAAAACTTTTAGATGATATAAATGCATTTGGAACAAAATTATATAATTTAGGACTAAAGAACAAAAGAATAGCAATAGTAGGAAGAAACAGATATGAATGGGTAGTTGCACATTTATCAAACCTATTAGGAGGAATAGTTTCTATTCCACTAGATAAAGAACTACAAGTAGATGAGCTAGAGAGTTGTATAATAAGAAGCAAAGCAGATGTAATTGTATTTGACGAGAAGTATACAGAAAACATTGAAGAAATTAAAACTAGAGGAAATACAAAATTAACTGAGTATATCTGTATGTCAAAAAAAGAAGGATATAAGAACTTTTGGAATTTAAAAGAAGAAGGAGAAGAACTATTAAATAAAGGAAATAAAGAATTTGTAAATGCTGAGATAGATGAAGATAAAATGGCAATACTCTTATTTACATCTGGAACAACATCAAAATCAAAAGCCGTAATGCTTTCAAACATAAACATAGCATCAAATGTATATGCAATGCTATTAGTTGAGGATATCCGTAAAGGAGACCATAATTTAGCATTTTTACCATTTCACCATATATTTGGCTCAACTTGTATTATAGTAATGATAGCAGCAGGAGTACAAACAGCATTTCCAGACGGTTTAAGATATGTAGCACAAAATTTAAGAGAATATAAGATTTCTATATTTGTAGGTGTACCACTTTTAGTTGAAGCAATATATAAAAATATAGAAAAAGAAGTAGAAAAATCAGGCAAAACAAAAACGGTTGAAACAGGTAAGAAAATTAGTAATTTTCTACTTAAGTTTCATATAGATATAAGAAGAAAATTATTTAAAGATATAATAAATGCACTTGGTGGCAGTATGAGATTTGTAATTTCAGGTGGAGCACCATTAGATAAGAAAGTTGCACAAGGCTTTAATGAACTAGGAATTGACGTTGTTCAAGGATATGGACTAACAGAAACTTCACCAGTAATTGCAGCAGAAAACTATAAAAAGAAAAGATATGGTTCTATAGGTTTTCCAATGGAAAATGTAGAATTAGAAATAGTAAACAAAGATGAAAATGGAGTAGGCGAAATTCGTGTAAAAGGCCCAAATGTAATGCTTGGATATTATGAAAATGATGAAGAAACCAAAAAAGTAATTAGAGATGGATGGTTCTATACTGGAGATTTAGCATATATGGATAAAGACGGATACATTTTCTTAACAGGAAGACAAAAAGATATGATAGTATTAAAAAATGGAAAGAAAGTTTTCCCAGATGAACTTGAAACTTTAATAAATAGAATTGATTTAGTTAAAGAATGTATTGTTTATGGAATGCCAGACGAAAAAGATAAAAATGATATTAAAATTTCTGTAAAAGTTGTTTATAATGAAGAGGTTGCAAAAGAGCAATATCCAAATGCAACTAAAGAAGAATTGCACCAAATAATATGGGATCAAATAAAGAAAATTAATAAGACACTTCCACCATACAAATACATTAAAAATTTAATTGTAACTGATCAAGAACTTATTAAGACAACAACACAAAAAGTAAAAAGACAAGAAGAAATTAAAAGAATACTTGGAAAATAGTAGATCAAGGAGGCTTTGAAATGTTAGAAATAAATTGTCATAGTTCAATAAAAATAAGTAAAGGTAAAATAATATATATAGATCCATACAGAATAGAAAAAGAAGTTCATGATGCAGATATAATATTTATAACACATGACCATTATGACCACTATTCAGAAGAAGATATAGAAAAAGTAATGAAAGAAGATACAATAATTGTAGCTCCAAAAACAGCCCCAATATTTAATAAAATTAAAAATAAAGTTGAAGTTATTCCAAATGAAAAATATGAGATAAATGGAATAAAAATTGAAACAATACCAGCATATAACATAAAAAAACAATTTCATCCAAAATCTAATGAATGGGTAGGTTATATATTAGAAATAGAAGGAAAAAGATATTATATAGCAGGAGACACAGACATTACTCCAGAAAATCAACAGGTAAAATGTGATATAGCATTTGTACCAGTTGGTGGAACATACACAATGGATTATAAAGAAGCAGCAGAGCTAATAAATATAATAAAACCTAAAATAGCAATACCTATGCATTATGGAAGTATTGTTGGTACAAAACAAGATGCTGAAAACTTTAAAAAACTTTTAAATCCAGAAATAAAATGTGAAATTTTAATAAAATAATAGAAATTTTGGGCTAAATGATTCATGGGCAAAAGGTAAGAAAAATTTAGTTTTTCTATCTGAATCTGAAGTAAAAAAATTATTTACTAATTATGAATTAATACAATTTAATGAAATTGAAAAAGATTCAAAAACCGCTTCAGGGGAAGAAAAACATTGGCACATATATGATGTTATAGCAAAAAAGTGAGGAAAGATTAAATAAATGAAATATAAATGCAAATACAATTCACCTCTCGGAAAAATAACAATGTTAAGTGATGGAGACTATTTAACAAATTTATGGATTAAAGGACAACCTGAAGTATTTGGTGAATTTAAAGAAAAAGAAGACTTGAAAATTTTTAATAAAGCAAAAAAATGGCTAGATGAATATTTCCAAGGAAAAGAGCCAAAAGTAGAAGTACCAATAAAATTTGAAGGAACTGAATTTAGAAAAGAAGTATGGAATATTTTATTAGAAATACCATATGGTAAAACAACTACATATGGAGAGATAGCAAAAAAAATTGCAGAAAAAAAACAAATAAAAACCATGTCTGCACAAGCTATAGGTGGAGCAGTTGGGCATAATCCAATTTCTATTATTGTGCCATGCCATAGGGTTTTAGGAACTGATGGGAGACTTACAGGATATGCAGGTGGAATTTCCTTAAAAGTCGCATTATTAAATATAGAAAAAATACAAGTTGAATAAAATTTTAAAATCTATTAAAAATATTAAGCATAAAAAATTTAAAAAATTTCAAAAAATTGGCACTCTCCTATTGACATTGCTAAAATGATATATTATAATAATATACGTAATGAAAAAAAGCACATTCTATTTTAAAAGTATGTGCTTTTAATAAATTGATTTTAAAGAAAAAAATACAATTAGCACCAAAGCAAAAATATAAGGAGGTTGATAATTTATGAACTTACAAAAATTTACACAAAAATCTTTAGAAGCATTACAAGATGCACAAAATTTGGCAATTGAAAATCAAAATTCACAAGTTGAACAAGTACATCTATTACTAGCATTGTTAGAGCAAGATAATAGTTTAATAAAAGAATTACTAAAAAAGATGGGAGTATCTGAAAACTTTGAGGATCAAGTAAGAAATAAAGTTGAAAACTTACCAAAAATGACAGGTGGAGCACGTCAAAATGACTCAATATATATAGCACAAGATGTAGACCAAGTATTGGCAAATGCTGAAACAATAGCAAAAAAAATGAAAGACGAATACGTATCTGTTGAGCATATCATGCTTTCAATATTTGATAATGCAAATAGTGATGTAAAAGAACTATTAAGAGTATTTGATATAACAAAAAATGATTTTTTGAAAGCACTATCAGCAGTTAGAGGAAATACAAGAGTAACAACAGATACACCAGAAGAAACATATGAAGCTTTGAAAAAATATGGACAAGATTTAGTTCAATTAGCTAGAGAACAAAAATTAGACCCAGTAATAGGTAGAGACTCTGAAATAAGAAATGTTATAAGAATTCTATCAAGAAAAACTAAAAACAATCCATGTTTAATTGGTGAACCAGGTGTAGGAAAAACTGCAATAGCTGAAGGTTTAGCATTAAGAATTGTAAGAGGAGATGTTCCAGAAGGATTAAAAGACTGTACAATATTCTCACTTGATATGGGTTCATTAGTAGCAGGAGCAAAATACCGTGGAGAATTTGAAGAAAGACTAAAAGCAGTATTACAAGAAGTTAAAAAGAGTGAAGGAAAAATAATACTATTTATTGATGAAATTCACACAATAGTTGGAGCAGGAAAAACTGATGGAGCAATGGATGCAGGAAACCTATTAAAACCAATGTTAGCAAGAGGAGAATTACATTGTATTGGAGCAACAACATTAAATGAATATAGACAATATATAGAAAAAGATCAAGCACTAGAAAGACGTTTCCAACCAGTAATGGTAGATGAACCATCTGTTGAAGACACAATTTCTATACTAAGAGGGCTAAAAGAAAGATATGAAGTATTCCATGGAGTTAAAATTGCAGATAGTGCATTAATTGCAGCAGCAACTCTATCACACAGATATATAACAGACAGATTCTTACCAGATAAAGCAATAGACTTAATAGATGAAGCATGTGCAATGATAAAAACAGAAATGGAATCAATGCCTACAGAACTTGATGAAGTTTCAAGAAAAATTATGCAATTAGAAATTGAAGAAACAGCTTTAAGTAAGGAAAAGGATGAAATTTCAAAACAACGTTTAGCAGATATTCAAAAAGAAAAGGCAGAATTAAAAACAAAATTTGATGCAATGAAAGCAAAATGGGAAAACGAAAAAGAAGCTATAGGAAAGGTTCAAAAATTACGTGAAGAAATAGAAAGAGTAAATTCACAAATAGAACAAGCAGAAAGAAATTATGAATTAGGAAAAGCAGCAGAACTAAAATATGGAAAATTACCAGAATTACAAAAAGAATTAAAACAAGAAGAAGAAATCTCAGAAAAAGGCAAAGAAGAAGGATTACTAAGAAACAAAGTAACAGAGGATGAAATCGCAAAAATTGTATCAAGATGGACAGGAATTCCAGTTTCAAAACTTATGGAAAGTGAAAGAGAAAAAATATTACATTTAAGTGATTTACTACACAAGAGGGTAATAGGACAAAATGAAGCTGTTCAAAAAGTATCTGATGCAATTATGCGTTCAAGAGCAGGAATTAGTGATCCACGTAGACCTATAGGTTCATTCATGTTCTTAGGACCAACTGGTGTAGGTAAAACAGAACTTGCAAAAGCACTTGCAGAATGTCTATTTGATGATGAACACAACATAATAAGAATTGATATGTCAGAATACATGGAAAAATATTCTGTCTCAAGATTAATAGGTGCACCTCCAGGATATGTAGGATATGAAGAAGGTGGACAACTAACAGAAGCTGTTAGAAGAAAACCATATTCAGTAGTGCTATTTGACGAAATTGAAAAAGCACATCCAGATGTATTTAATATATTATTACAAGTGTTAGATGATGGACGTATTACAGATTCACAAGGTAGAACAGTAGACTTCAAAAACACAATAATAATCTTAACATCAAACCTTGGCTCAGAATATATATTAGAGGGAATTCAAGAAAATGGAGAAATTTCAGAGGAAGCAAAAGAAAAAGTAAATGCATTATTAAAACAAAACTTTAGACCTGAATTTTTAAACCGTCTTGATGAAATAGTATTTTATAAACCACTTCATAAAGATGAAATTTCAAAAATCTTAGACCTATTATTAAAAGACATCGAAAAGAGACTAGAAGATAAACATATTAAGATAGAATTAACTCAATCAGCAAAAGATTATTTAATTGATAATGGTTATGATGAAGTATATGGTGCAAGACCTTTAAGAAGATTTGTTCAAAAGAAACTAGAAACATTAATAGCTAAAAATATCTTAATGCAAAAAATACTTCCTAATTCTACAGTTGTTGTAGATTGCGAAGATAATGAGTTAAAAATTAAATAAAGATACTGTGAACTTTGGGGGATGTTCCTTAAAGTTCACAGTGTTTTTGAATTTTGGACAAACTCTAACTAATATTCCAAAAATTCAAAGTTGATTTTTACAGTTGCAATTTTTTATATTTTTTAATAAAATAAAAAAGAGTTATGCAATTTTTTGTAATAACAAGTTATATAAAATGAAAGAAGGAAATATGGAAGAATTTAAAAATCATTCAAGCCTAAATGATAATAAAAGAGGCAAACATACCAAACAAATAACAAATAAAAATTCAAGAAAAGCAATTAACAAAAATAAAACAAATATTATAGACAGAAATATTCATACAACTACAAGTAAAGTAGCCCAAAAGAGAAAAATAAATAAGAAAAAACTTATAATTGTTATAGCAATATTTATTCTAATAATATTTTTGATAGTAAGAAGTACAAAAACAACAAAGACTTCTGCAGAAACAACTACAAATCAGACCAATAATATTTCTGAAAATACTAATCAACAAAACGAACAGCCAGAACAACAGCCTGAAGAAAAGCCCGAAAAACAAATTACAGATTGGAGATTAGTTTTAGCTAATTATGATAAT
>CALYBE010000041.1 GCA_944393735.1 uncultured Clostridia bacterium | reverse complement strand
TATCATCATCACCATAATCATTATGGTGGAGGATTTGGTGGTGGAAGTAGAGGAGGCGGAGGCTCTTCATGTGCATGCGCATGTGCCTGTGCAGGAGGCGGCCGAGCTGGTTGTGCAAAAAAAGATTTCTATGGAACAAATCTAAAAATAGAAAAAAAGAATCACTAAAATTCAAAAGAAAACGTAAAAAAGCTAAGAAAATTTTAGTTACAACAAAATTTTGCATTCAAACTATTGACATATCCAAAAAATATGATATAATATTGCACGTAAAAAACACATAAAGAGGAGTTCATGTGGGAGTGCCTTGAAAATCTAATAAATTCAAGGTCCATATAAATGAAGATACTTTATGGAAGTTATAACAAAAGGGAGGAATAAAAAATGGCAGTAGTTGCAATGAAACAATTACTAGAAGCAGGTGTTCATTTCGGACATCAAACAAGAAGATGGGATCCAAGAATGGCTGAATACATATTCCAAGCTAGAAACGGAATCCATATAATTGACTTACAAAAAGCTTCAAAGAAAATTGATGAAGCATATGAATTCATCAAAGAACAAGTAGAAGAAGGAAAAACAGTTCTATTTGTTGGAACAAAAAAACAAGCTCAAGAATGCATGAAAGAAGCAGCAATCAAGAGTGGAATGTACTATGTAGATCAAAGATGGTTAGGAGGAATGCTAACAAACTTTGACACAATACAAAAAAGAATTCAAAGATTAAAAGACTTAGAAAAAATGGAACAAGATGGTACATTTGATGTATTACCTAAAAAAGAAGTAATACTATTAAAGAAAGAAATGGGAAAATTAGAGAAAAATCTTGGTGGAATTAAAGATATGGACAAATTACCAGGAGTTATATTCTTAGTAGATCCTAAAAAAGAAAGAATAGCTATATTAGAAGCTAAAAAATTAGGAATTCCAGTAGTAGGAATTGTAGATACAAACTGCAATCCACAAGACCTAGATTATCCAATTCCAGGAAATGATGATGCTATAAGAGCTGTAAAATTAATAGCAGATGTTATGGCAAATGCAATCATAGAAGGAAAACAAGGAGAAAGCTTTGAAACAGCTTCAGAAGAACAAAATGTTGAAGAAAAACCAGAAACAATGGAACAAGTTGTAGCTGAATCTGAAGAAAAAGCAGAAAAATAATAAAAATAGTTGGCAATATAAGCCATAATATAAAAAGAGTGGGGCTCTACTGCTCTACTCTTATTTTGATATAGAAAATCAAATTTTTCATCATTGTAAATCAAAATTAATAAAAGGAGGAATATAAAAATGGTAACAGCATCATTAGTAAAAGAGTTAAGAGAAAAAACAGGAGCAGGCATGATGGACTGCAAAAAAGTATTAACAGAAACAGATGGAGATTTAGAAAAAGCAACAGAGCTATTACGTGAGAGAGGAATAGCAAAAGCCGCTAAGAAATCAGGAAGAATTGCAGCAGAAGGATTAGTTGAAGCTTATGTTTCAGAAGACGGAAAAGTTGGAGCTGCAGTAGAAGTAAACTCAGAAACAGACTTTGTAGCTAAAAATGAAGAATTCAAAACATTTGTAATGGATGTTGCAAAACAGATAGTAAAAAACAATCCAGCAACAGTAGAAGACTTATTAGCTGAACCTTCAATAGCAGAAGCAGGCAAAACAGTTAAAGATATTTTAGTAGAAAAAATTGCAACAATTGGAGAAAACATATCAATAAGAAGATTTGCTAGATTTGAAACAACAAATGGTCTAGTTGAAAAATACATTCATGGAGATGGAAAAATTGCAGTTTTAGTTAACATTGAAAATGGAAACAAAGAATTAGCAAAAGATATCTGTATGCAAATTGCAGCTGCAAGACCTGAATATGTAAGTAGAGAACAAGTTCCAGCTGAAAGATTAGAAAAAGAAAAAGAAATCTTAAAAGCACAAACAATGAATGAAGGTAAACCAGAAGCTATAGCAGAAAAAATAGTTGCAGGAAGAATCAATAAATTCTATGAAGAAGTTTGCTTAGTAGATCAAGAATTTGTTAAAGACCCAAGCATGAAAGTATCACAAATTTTAAAAGATGCAAAAGTAGTAGAATTTGCAAGACTTGAAAAAGGCGAAGGAATAGAGAAAAAAGAAGAAAACTTCGCAGAAGAAGTAATGAAACAATTAAAATAATAAATTATTTTATAAGAAATACACCTAAAATGTTTTACATTTTGTTGGTGTATTTTTTATCTACTAGCTAGTTTCTTAATGTTTCATTAAATCTTTACATATTTAGGAAAAATGTGTTATAATAAAAATGTAGTTAGTTATAGAAATTTCTACAATAGAATTTAAAAAAGATAAATCATTATAGTTAATAAAGCTATTAAAATAATAAGGAAGGATAAACACAAATATGAAACTTATATCATGGAATGTAAATGGAATAAGAGCATGTTTAACTAAAGGATTTTCAGATTTTTTCAAAAAAGTAGATGCAGACATATTTTGTTTACAAGAAACCAAATGTCAACCAGGACAGGTAGAATTAGAGTTTGATGGATATAAAAGTTTTTGGAATAGTGCAGAAAGAAAAGGATATTCTGGAACAGCAATATTTACAAAGAAAGAACCATTAAATGTAACATATGGAATAGGAATAGAAGAACATGACAAAGAAGGAAGAGTAATAACACTAGAATTTGAAAAATTCTATATGGTAACAATTTATACCCCAAATGCAAAAAGAGAATTAGAAAGACTAGACTATAGAATGGTATGGGAAGACGAAATTAGAAAATACTTATTAAAATTAAATAAAACAAAACCTGTGATAATGTGTGGAGATTTAAATGTAGCACATGAAGAAATAGACTTAAAAAATCCAAAAACAAACAGAGGAAATGCTGGATTTACTGATGAAGAAAGAGGAAAAATGACAGAACTTCTAAATGCAGGATTTACAGACAGTTTTAGATATTTATATCCAGATAAAACAGATAGTTATAGTTGGTGGTCATATATGGGACGCGCAAGAGAAAAGAATATAGGTTGGAGAATAGACTATTTTATAACATCAAAAGATATAGAAAAAAACATTAAACAAGCAACAATATATTCAGATGTATTAGGAAGTGACCATTGTCCAGTAGGATTAGAAATAGATATATGATAAAAACATATTACTAGATTAAAAGGTTTATAGGCAAAACCTTTGAATAAAAGCCTAAATATTAATATATAAGGAGATGATGTTAGTATTATAAGCTAACATCAACATGGAAAAATGAATGAAGTAAAAAGAAATTTTTCAAAATGGCTATACTGGTTTTTGCTGGGAGTAGCAATAATATTAGTATACAAATTTTTAGATAACTTTACAGCAATTGGTGATAGTATTAAAAATTTTTTCTCAGTAATAACTCCATTTTTGGCTGGAGCATTAATTGCTTATTTATTATATATACCAGCATCGAGAATAGAAAAAGGCTTGAGGAATTCTAAAAAGAAATTTATAAAGAAGAAAGCAAGAGGATTAAGTGTATTAATAACATTTATATTTGCGATAATATTAATTATAATACTTGTAAATGTAATTTTACCAGTAGTTACAGAAAGCATTGTGGAATTGGTAAATAATTTTCAAGGATATTGGAATACAACATTAGAAAGATTTAATGCATTACCAGAAGATTCAATATTAAAAAGCCAAAGAGTATCAGATATAATTGAAGGAATCGGAGAAAGTATAAAAAATATTGATTTAAAACAATATATTAACCCGGAAAAAATAACAGGATACATAAAGTCAGTATTAGGAGTTGCACAAGGAATATTTGATGTATTTGTAGCAATTGTAGTATCTGTATATGTGTTATTACAAAGAGGACAAATACTTGCGTTCTTCTCAAAACTAGTATCAGCGTTGTTTACAGAAAAAACTTGTAAAAAAATTGGTGAATACATCAATAGAACAAATCAAATTTTCTTCAAGTTTATAAGTGGCCAATTAATAGATGCTGTTGTTGTAGGTATTCTAGTTACAATTGCAATGTCAATAATTGGTGTAAGATATTCTATATTATTAGGATTTATGATTGGTTTATTCAATATAATTCCATACTTTGGAGCTATAATCGCAGTAGCAATAAGTGTTTTAATTACAATAATAACAGGAGGATTATCACAAGCATTAATAATGGCAATAGTTGTTATAATATTACAACAGATTGACTCAAACATAATAAATCCAAAGATAATAGGAAATTCTCTAGAAATAAGCCCATTGCTTGTAATATTTGCAGTAACTGTTGGAGGTGCATATTTTGGAGTATTAGGTATGTTCCTAGCAGTTCCAGTAGCAGCAGTATTAAAGATAGCAGTAAATGATTGGATTGAGTATAAAAATAATAATAAAAGAAAATATAAAATTCCAGATTAAATCTGGAATTTTTTGTTGCTTAAAAAATCTTAGTTTTGCTTTTTTGTTTACTTGGATATGAATTTTTATTCTTATTCTAGTAAGCAAAAAAATGCGAACAATATTATATTGTTCGCACCTATAGGAGTTAGAAGTTATTTGTTAGGTTTAAGTTATCAAATTACCATCTATCCGAAATTATCTCCATACGCCTAGAGCTGTTACAGTAACATTACTATGGTTATAGACAACCAGAGTATAATATCCAGATGCAGGTAGAGTAAATGTTTTGCTACCACTTTGATTACTATAAGAAAGTGTCCAAGATGCAATGTTTTCATTAGTCGAATCTTTTTTCAAAACAAGTTCTACATATCCTTCCATCTGAGTATCTGTCGGCGGAATAAGCAATGTTACTTCAAACTTCTTGGTAAAACCAATATAAGAATCCAAGTATGCCCGATCTGATGCAGTTCCATTAGGTTCAACTGGTTCAACCCATGCACTAAGATTATCATTTAACAACGGAGTTACATCAGATTCTTTAGACAGGGGTTGTAAGTTAGTTGTGTTAAAAGAATTGGGTTCTGCAGCAAAAGCTACGGAGGAAGTTCCAACCATTATTATGACAGCTAATATAAAGGATTCAATAGTTTTTCTAATCTTAATATACTTCATATAATTTGCCTCCAATCAAATGCAAACTAACTCCTATATGCAGATAGTGCTAAAAATGCCTATCCATATATTTAAAATAGCATAAAAAATTTGAAAATTCAATCTATTTCGTTTTCCCTTTTTTTACCTTTTTGTATTAAATATAAAAATAGGATAAAAATTCATTATCATATTTTAATATTTTACAAGTTCTACCTTCTCATTGATATTATATTTAGGAATGTCCAAATTTAAAAATAATTTTTTATCTAAAGTATTATTTCCAATATTATATATCAATTTTAATTCATTATTATCAGACATTCCAGATAAAGTATAAATGTTTCCTGAGTCATCTGAGATATAAATACCTTTTAAAATTTCAATCATTGAATAATTTGAGTTTATAATTAATACTAATTCAGTATCTGACAATGTTGCTTTTTCAATTTCTATGCCATTAATTTCTTTTGCTAATTCTAATTCAGTATAAGTTTTGTCATAAAACTTATCTGGTATTTCGATTTCAAATTGCCATTCAGAATTTGATAATTGAAAATCTTCTGAACTTTCTATTTTTACTTCAGTTTCATTTACTGGAGAATAATTAACTAAAGCATAACCTATATCGAAAATTCTTATATATAACTTTTTGCTTCTTGGAAATTTATTTGTAGCTCTTAATCCTAATCTCATAATTGTATTTCCTGGTTCCATGGAAATTGTATTTAATGAGCCACCTTTTGCTAAACTAATTGCCTTTTTTGTATTGTACTTTATTCCTAATTCTCTACATAGCTTCTTTTCATATTGTAAAAATTGACCAGCATTATATTTGTTTCTTTCATAAACCTCATATATATTGTTATTATCATCATATATAGCATATCCAAATTCAAATGCTTCATATTCATTATTGAAATATTCATCAGAAAACTTAAAGTCTACATCTATTTTACAAGTATAGTCTGTAATTAACAAAGAATTTATCTTCACTCCTATACCATCATTATATATATAATCCATATTTAAATTTTCTGCATTTTCATTTACTGTTTCTAAACTTACAGATGATTTAGCGGATGCGATGTATCTATTTAGATATTCTTCGTATTCTTCATTCCAGTTTTTCTTGGCATATATTATGGAAGATGTTGTTCCTAATGTTATAACTATAAGCAAAATAGCAGCTGTATTAATTATTTTTCTTTTTATATTTATTTGATTTTTTATTTTTGATTTAATTGAGTTATAGTTTTTTTCTTTACTGTATAGATTCTCCCAATATTCATTAATTATGTTATTTTTTTGCATTTTCATAATCCTCCTTTAAAAAAATTTGTTGTAATTCTTTTTTCGTTCTATAAAGATAATTTTTTACTGTTGACTCGTTTAATTTCATTTCTAATGCGATTTCATATATTTTCATATTTAAATGATAGTAACAATAAAATATTTTTGCTATTTTTGTATCTTTTTCTTTTATATATTTCCAAACCTCTTGAACATTTTCTTCTGAAATGAATTGTAATTCTAAATTACTATCTGATTCAATTATCATTTCTGTTCCATCTTCTTGATATATTGATATAATATTGCAATTTTTAGCTTTTGAATGATAATATTTTTTTAAAATATTTTTGGAAATTCCTATAATATACTTATCTACACTATCTATTTTATCCAGATTTTTCCTTGACATATATTTATAAAAATTTAAATATGTGTCTTGTATCAGATCATTTACATCATCTAAATCTTTACAATGGAGTATAATGTATTTTAGCGTATTTTCATATGTTGCATTATAGATTTTATCAAATTCTTCTAACATATTATGTTTGCTCATTTTTTCACCCCTTCACTTATACAGAGTACAATACTTTCTTAAAAGTTTCAAATTAATAAAATTTTCATACTTTACTATTTTATTCTTTCTAGAACTGCTGATATTATTTTTTTGATTTTTGGCCTATTCGAAGAATAATCTTTTAAATATGTTATTATTTTTTCTTCCTCATTATCATAATACATTATATTCGTTGCATTTTTTATATTGCATTTGATATTATTAATCGACTTGCCATTATTTTTTGCTATTAATGGATAAATATCTCTTTCCAAATTATACTTGCTATAATCTTTAGTTATATATATTATATAGATTGTCTCAGACAATATTTACTTCCTAAATATTCTAGATTATATCCTAGATAATTTAATTCTTTTTTTATTTTTTCTTTAATATGTTTTTTTTCAATTTTTCTTTTTGTTGATATATGTGTTATTGCTTTTGAAATAAGAAAAGAATTAATATTTTCAATATCATTATTGAGATTATCAGATTTAATAATATAATTAAATTCATAATGTTTTAAAATTTTATTTATATTGTTGATTTCTGATTTTTTATTTAAGATTATTATAACAGAATTTCTATATTTTTCTGTTTTTATCATTTCAATACACTCTTTCCAATCATCAAATGATAGATTTATTAAAATAATATCTATTTCTAAGTTATTCAAAAAGTACATAATTTCTTTTTTATTATTAACAATCCCACATAGTCTAAAATCTTTATTTTTTATAGCTAATTTATTTATCAATTTTTTTCCATAATTCATATCTTCTTCTACCAGTAAAACATTAAACATAATTTCACATCACTACTTTCAATTATATAGAGTAAAGATTTTTTTAAAAAGTTTCAAATTTACAAAATATATAATCAATTATTGCCAAAAAAACAAAAACATGATATTATAATTCCGCACACATTTTTGTGTAAAACAAATTATATTTTATTCAGTGCAATTTCTTTAGCACGGTAAAAACATTTTAGAATAGATATTTAGGTCACTAATTTAGGTCTTTCAAACTAAATTATAGAAATCAGCATCAACACAATATTTACTGCGGGAGGCAGGCATTATTTTTTGTATAAAAATGTATTATTGTGTGTGATTATAAGGAGGTGATAAAAATAAAATTCAAAATGTTTATATGTTTTACATATAAAAAATTCAAAGTAAAGTAAAAGATTAAAATAGCATAAATTTATAAGATTTTTTTAATAAGCTTGCATATAAAATTTGAAATAAATGACAGAAAATAGTATAATACATTTGAATAGAGGTAATTATAAGATATATGAAAAAATAAAGAGATAAAATTTGAAAATTCAAATGGTAATATCTTGTGAAAGGAATGCGTGAAAATGAGAGAAATAGTGCAAAAGATAGATAATTGCTTAAAAGATTTTACTACAAAATCCATGAGAATTAATCAAACTGGATTTATGTTTAGCCAATTTTTTATAGAAAAATCAATATATAAAATTGAGACTGATATATTAACACTAAAAGATGAGAAAAAAGACATCTATTTATCAGTAAACTTAAATCAAGTTTATCAAGTAGAAATAGCAAAAAAAGAATTAGTACTTTATTTGGATAATGACACAAAAGTTAAGATAACATCTAATAATTTATAAAAATTTGTAGTTTAATCAAAAAAAGCAAATGTACTTTAAAGAAACTAAAAAAATAGATTAAGGGAAAATAGAAATGTTTTAAAACCGTAGAAACATAAAAAACGTAGAAATCCAATCTACGTTTTTTATGCACTATGTACTAATTTTTAATGTATTGATAAAATTAATAAGAAAATTGAATATTAACTTTTTAAGTTATTCAAAGCTTTCTTATCTTCTTCATCTAAATTTTCTAAGCTAAATTCAAGTAAAGTAGTAACAGTTTTATTAAATGATAAATTTTTTAAATTAGCTAAATTTTCTATATCCTCTACCATGTTTTCTGGTAAGCGAAGAGTTTTGCTTACGCCACTATGATTTTCTGGAATTTTTAATTTGTTCATATATATCCTCCTTATGCAATTATTTTACAACAAAAAAACATAATAAATATGCACCTGAATATAAGTGCACAAATATTACAGCTTTTTATCTTTCTAATATTCAAACATATTTTTTAATAATAAGTAAATGAAAAGCTTTCAAAAAATGCAATAAAATAATTTTTGTAATGAGCAGAAAAATATATGAAATATTTATATATCAAATTCTTAAGTACATATTATAAACAACGAAACTTAATCTCAAAATACCAATCTATAGCAAAAAAATTAATTTATAACAAAAATACCAAAAATCAGTTGACAAGCACTATCAAAATGTGATATGATAATATACGTATAAATTTGCAAAAATGGTAATTTGTTACATTTAATCTATAGCACAAAACTTTTTATTTTCAGCTATTAATATTCATAAAACAAATTACAATAATTAATTCAAAAAGATAAAACTTCAGAAAAATAAGAATTAAATATACACAAAATAAAGTGGAGAAAGTTGTAAGAGCAGACAATGCTTGAAACTTTATGGAGAGTATATATTAAGAAGGGATTTTTCTGAGAAAAATATTTATCTCGCATATCAAATGTAATTTAAACAACATATTAAAAAAATATGCGATATCAAAAAAAGCTGCTTAATAATTTATAAGGAGTGATTTATTTGGAAATCAAAGAAGTTAAATTCGGAAGAACAACCCGTAAAGATTTCTCAAAAGTTGGCGATTTTATCGAAATGCCAAATTTAATCAAAGTACAAAAAGACTCATATGACTGGTTTGTAGAAGAAGGACTTGGAGAAGTACTAAAAGACATTTCACCAATAGTAGACTACACAGGAAATTTAGTTCTAGAATTTTTCGATTATTACATGGAAGACAAAACAAAATACACAGAAGAAGAAGCAAAAGAAAGAGATGCAACATATTCAACAAGACTACATGTAAAAGTAAGACTAATAAACCGTGAATCAGGAGAAATAAAAGAACAAGAAATCTATTTAGGAGATTTCCCTTTAATGACAGAAAGTGGAACATTCATAATAAATGGAGCAGAAAGAGTTGTAGTTAGTCAGTTAGTACGTTCACCAGGATGTTATTATGATGAAGTATTTGATACAAAAACAGGAAAGAAAACATATACATCAACAATCATGCCATTAAGAGGAGCATGGTTAGAATATGAGACAGACGGAAATGATATGTTCTGGGTACGTGTAGATAGAACAAGAAAAATCCCAATAACAACACTATTAAGAGCAATTGGATTAGTATCAGATGACCAAATAAGAACATTATTTGGAGAAGAAACATTAATAGAAACAACAATACAAAAAGATCCAATAAAAACTGAAGAAGATGCATTAATAGAAATTTACAAAAAATTAAGACCAGGAGAATTACCAACAGTAGAAGCAGCAAAAGGACTATTTAATGGACTATTTTTTGACAATAGAAGATATGATTTAGCAAAAGTAGGAAGATACAAATTTAATCAAAAATTAAGTATAGCAAACAGAATAAAAAATCAAGTAGCATTTGAAGATATAATAGATAAAGAAACAGGAGAAGTACTTGTATCTGCTGGAGAAGTTATAACACCAGAAGTTGCAGAACAAATTCAAAATGCAGGAATAAATGTTGTAGACATCAAAATTCTTGATAAGAAAATAAGAATAATAGGAAATGGAATAGTAAATATTCATGCTGTATTACCAAATGTTGATTTAAGTAGCTTACATTTCAAAGAATATGTAAATTATGAAGTATTAAAAAATATAATAGATAATACAACTGAGGAAGACTTAATAAAAACAATAAAAGAGAGATATGATGAATTAGTACCAAAACACATTACAACAGAAGATATGATAGCATCTGTAAATTATTTACTAAATATGTACCATGGATATGGAAAAGCAGATGATATAGATCATTTAGCAAACCGTAGAATCAGATGTGTAGGTGAACTATTACAAAACCAATTCAGAATTGGATTAACAAGACTTGAAAGAGTTGTACGTGAAAGAATGACAATACAAGACTTAGATGTTGTAACACCACAAACTTTAATAAATACAAAACCAATAACATCATCTATAAGAGAATTCTTTGGAAGTTCACAATTATCACAATTCATGGATCAAACAAACCCACTTTCAGAATTAACACATAAAAGAAGAATTTCAGCATTAGGACCTGGAGGACTTTCTAGAGAAAGAGCAGGATTTGAAGTACGTGATATTCACTATACACATTATGGAAGATTATGTCCAATAGAATCACCAGAAGGACCAAACATAGGATTAATTTCAGCACTATCATCATTTGCAAAAATAAATGAATATGGATTTATAGAAACACCATATAGAAAAGTTGATCCAGAGACACATAGAGTAACAAACATTGTTGAATACATGAGTGCAGATGTAGAAGATAATTACATAATAGCACAAGCTTCTGAACCAATGGATGAAAATGGAGAATTCAAAAATAATCGTATACGTGTAAGACATAAAAATGAAATTGTTGAAGTTGACAAAGACCTAGTACAATATATAGATGTTTCACCAAAGCAATTAGTATCGATAGCAGCAGCCATGATACCATTCTTGGAAAATGATGATGCTAAGAGATCATTAATGGGGTCAAACATGCAACGTCAAGCTGTTCCTCTAATGACTACGGAAGCTCCAATTGTTGCAACAGGTATTGAATACAGAGCAGCAAAAGATTCAGGAATATTAATATTAGCTGAAGATGATGGAGTTGTTGAAAAAGTAACTGGTGACAGCATAACAATGAAATATAATAATGGAAAAACAGTTGTACATAAACTACGCAAATTCAAGAGAACAAATGGTGGAACTTGTATTAACCAAAAACCAATTGTTTCAAAAGGAGAAAAGGTTAAGAAAGGTGATGCTATAGCAGATGGACCATCAACAAAAGATGGAGAAATGTCATTAGGAAAGAATGTTCTTGTAGCATTCTCAACATGGGAAGGATACAACTACGAAGACGCTATTTTATTAAATGAAAGATTAGTAAAAGAAGATGTATTTACATCAATACATATAGAAGAATATGATTGTGAATGCCGTGATACAAAACTAGGCGCAGAGGAAATCACAAGAGACATACCAAATGTTGGTGATGATGCATTAAAAGACCTAGATGAAAACGGAATTATCAGAATAGGTGCAGAAGTTAGACCTGGAGACATTTTAGTTGGTAAAGTAACTCCAAAAGGTGAAACAGAGCTAACAGCTGAAGAAAGACTACTTCGTGCAATATTTGGAGAAAAAGCTAGAGAAGTAAGAGATACATCACTTCGTGTACCACATGGAGAAGCAGGAACAATAGTAGATGTAAAAATATTTACAAGAGACAAT